>JAZRAN010000211.1:0-4436 GCA_045634605.1 Candidatus Stercoripulliclostridium sp.
ACTATTGCAATTGCTTCAAACTCTCTTTCCCCTTCGCTTATTGCCTTAAAGAAAGCCGTCCTTTCCGCGCAATTAGTGGGGGTATAAGACGCATTTTCTACGTTACATCCCGTATAGGTCTTACCGCTCTTTGCAAGAAGGCAAGCCCCCACCATATACTTGGAGTATGGCGCATACGCCATCTTTCTTGCTTCTACCGCTTGTTCCATTAATTGCTTATACATAACTCACCTGCTAGTCCTTTTTTGTTTTATTTAGGCATCCTGTTTGCCTAGTTTAGATAACTCAACTGCTATTTTAGATGCAAGGCGCGCGTTGTTTAGAACCAACTCTATATTGCTCGCAAGACTATCTCCGCCCGTTATCTTTTGTATCTTATCAAGAAGGAAAGGAGTTATATCTTTGCCCTTTATTCCCCTTTCGTCGGCTTCTTTGATTGCCCTATCAATCGCTTCGTTTATAATGCCCGCGTCCATAGAATACTCTTCCGGAATAGGATTGGTTACAAACGTACCGCCGCCAAGTCCCATATCACTTTTTGCGTATAGCACCTTTGCTATTTCTTCTGCGCTACCCATCCTATAGCCTACTTTTATTCCACTCTTTCTTGTAAAGAAAGCGGGTAGCTCGTCGGTACCGTAGCCTATTACCGCAACGCCCTTGGTTTCCAAATACTCCATAGTAAGATTAAGGTCAAGTATGCTCTTCGCTCCGGCGCATACTACGCAAACTTCCGTCTTTGCCATTTCATCTAGGTCTGCAGAAATATCCATCGTCTTTTCCGCGCCACGGTGCACTCCGCCTATACCGCCCGTAGCGAACACCTTTATGCCCGCCATATCGGCAAGAATCATAGTACCTGCAACGGTAGTTGCTCCGTTAAGTCCCTTTGCTACGACAACGGGTATATCCCTACGCGACACTTTCGTTGCGCTTAGTCCCGCTTTACCCAAACACTCTATTTCTTCCTTACTGCATCCAACGGTAGGTATGCCGTTTATGATTGCTATCGTTGCGGGAATTGCTCCGCTATCTCTAACCGCTTGCTCTACCCTTAGCGCCGTTTCTACGTTTTGGGGATAGGGCATTCCGTGGGAAATTATGGTGGACTCAAGCGCTACTACCGCCTTTCCACTCGCAAGCGCTTCTTGTACTTCTTGTGATATCTTTATCTTCATATTATTCCGCTATCTTTCTTTTTATGGTATCCATTATCATATTAAACGCAACGTCGTTATGTCCGCCCTCGGGAACGATGACGTCAGCCTTACGCCTATACGGCTCAACAAACCTTTCGTGCATAGGTTTTACGGTAGTTAAATATTGCTTGATAACGCCTTCTATGCTTCTTCCCCTTTCGCTAACGTCTCGAACAAGCCTACGAAGTACGCGTACGTCGGCATCGGTATCAACAAAAATCTTTACGTTAAGTAAATCCATTAATTCTTGATTTTCAAAGAGCAAGATACCTTCTACGATGATTACCTTTGCGCTATCAAGCCTTACCCAATTATCACTGCGTAGATGCCTAGCAAAATCATAGGTCGGGCGCATTATGCTCTTTCCTTCTTTGAGCGCCTTTACGTGCTCTATGAGAAGGTCGGTATCAATGGAGTCGGGATGGTCGTAGTTGACCTTGACTCTTTCTTCAAACGGCAAATGGGGATTGTCCGCATAGTAGCAGTCCATATTGACAAGGACTCCGTCTCCGCCTACTGCTTCTATAACTCTACTTGCGAGAGTGGTTTTTCCACTTCCCGTACCACCGCAAAATCCAATTATCAAGCGTTCCATATTTTCTCTTCCGTTCTATTTTTTGCGCGCTTCTTGTTCACGCTTGGCTTTTAGCCAACATTTTTTGCACATTGCAACGTATCTTTCGTTTCCGCCTATGCAAACTTGGTCACCACTAAACACAACGTTGCCTTCATCGTCTAGGCGCGCGTTGACGGTTGCTTTTCCGCCACACTTACATACGGACTTGATTTCCGCAATAGAATCGGCAATTTCAAAAAGCCTTTTACTACCGGGGAATAAGTGGGTAAGGAAGTCGGTAGAAAGCCCAAAACAAAGCACGGGTACGTCGTAATCCATAACTATTTGGCTCAGTTGGTCTACTTGGTCGGGCGCAAGAAATTGGCACTCATCCACGATAACGGCATCACAATCACGATACTCATCAAGATATAAGTCGTATAAATTTACGCTCTCCGCAACGGCTATTGCTTCTTCCGCAAGTCCTATGCGAGAACGCACGATGGTTGCGCCGTCACGATTATCGATACTTGGCTTCATAAGAAGAACTTTCATACCGCGTTCTTCATAGTTAAACTTTGTGATTAGGGCTTGCGCTGTCTTGGAGCAACCCATCGCTCCGAACTTGAAATATAACTTTGCCATTTTTCCTTTGCCTATCGCTTTTATTTTACGCCCCTTATGGCGCTCATTCATTATACACCAAAACCCACGTTTTGAAAAGACTAAAAAAGCCAAAATTTAGTTAAACTTTTTGTCGTAATCGTTATGCACTTTTTTTCGCATTATGATATAATGCGTCGGGAGAAAACGGATGACTATGACGATTGCGGTAAGCGTGCTTACCATTGTTCAAATTTTAATATTCCTAGTTCTTAAACCTAACCTTACCGTTAGGGGAAAGTCTATTAGTTTTTATTGGATTATTGCGCTTGCCGGCGCTATATCTCTAATCGCAATAGGCGGAATCACTCCTACGGACGCTTGGGAAGGACTGACGAGAGACACTTCCGTCAACCCCCTAAAACTACTCGTCATATTCTTTGGAATGACCTTCCTTTCCGTATTCCTGGACGAGATGAATCTCTTTGAGTTTCTTGCATCCTTTGCGGTAAGGCATGCAAAAGCAACGCAAAAGAGCCTTTTCCTTATGCTTTACCTTATGGTATCGCTACTCACTGCGGTCACTTCCAACGACGTAGTAATCTTAACCTTTACCCCGTTTATACTCCACTTTGCAAAAAGAGTAGGCATAAACCCCATGCCCTATCTGATTGCGGAATTCGTTGCCGCAAACACTTTGAGCATGACTTTGATAATCGGTAATCCAACGAACATATATCTCGCTACGAGTGGCGGAATCGACTTTTTTAGTTACCTAAAGGTTATGATTTTGCCGAGCATCATTTGTTCGATAGGTGCCTATTTTATACTCCGCGCACTCTTCCACAAACAACTAAAAGACCAGCTACGTATCGTACAAGAAGAAGTCGTTCTCGGCGATAAGTTTTTACTCATCACGGGCATCGTTCACTTGGTCGTTGCAATAATAGCTCTTTCTATTTGCTCGTATATCGGCATAGAAATGTATCTTGCTTGCGCGGTACTAGTAGGCTCGCTCGTACTCATAAGCGCAGTATATCTTCTAGTAAAAAGACAAGGTCTATCTCTCTTTTGGAAGGTGTTCAAGCGCCTGCCTTATGCGCTTGCTCCGTTCGTGCTTTCCATGTTCGTCATCGTGCTTGCTCTAAACAAATGCGGATTTACCGGGCTTATTGCAAATGCGTTTAGTAAAGGCGATAGCATATTCGTATATGGACTGACTTCATTCCTTTCCGCAAACGTATTTAACAATATACCCATGAGCGTTCTATTCTCCGACGTATTATCCCTTTCCGGTCTAGTCGGCAGAGAATATTTCGGCGCGCTATACGCATCCATAATCGGCTCCAATATAGGCGCATACCTTTCTCCGGTAGGAGCGCTTGCCGGCATAATGTGGCTCTCCATACTCAAAAAGAACGGACATCCCCTATCCTTCCTACATTTTATGAAATACGGCGTCATCATCAGCATCCCTATAATGATTCTCGCCCTTCTCACTCTCCACGTTTCCATACTATTCATATAAAGAAAAAGAGCCGAGAATCTCGGCTCTTATTTTAATAAGGTTTTGTTGGGTTAGTTGTTCTTTTCGTAAGCTTCGCGGACGGCAATTGCGAGCTGGTCGGCGCAAGACGTGGGCTTGAATCCACAACGATTGCCTTTTAGCTTCTCTTCTATTTCTCCCACCGTCATACCGTCTACAAGTTTAGATATGGCTTTTAGGTTGCCGTTACATCCGCCAAGGAAAGAAACGTTTGTTATGACGTCGCCGTCGATATCAAAACTTATGCTCATAGCGCAGGTGCCTTTTGTCTTATAACTATATTTCATATTTGCTCCATTTCTCGTTGATATTATTATTTTAATAAATAAATTCCAAACTTTCAAGTTTTTGCGCCTATGTCATTGTTTATATAATAAAATCGATATAAAATATCGCATTAAAAATTTTTATAAATTTTCCAAAAAGCATTGTAAAAAATAGTTGACAAGTTAAAATTTACTTGTTATTATATTTAGGCGTTAACCAAACGTAGGTATTATGGCGGCGTAGCTTAGTTGGTTATAGCGGCCGG
>JAZRAN010000212.1:0-11218 GCA_045634605.1 Candidatus Stercoripulliclostridium sp.
CAAAAGGCCATAGAAGTCTTGCGCGCAAACGGATTTAATACCGCAGCAACCGACCTAGTAGGCTTTAAGGTACAAGATACCCCCGGTGAGATGTGCAAAGTGCTCGAAGTTCTAGAATCTCACAACATCAACATTGCATATTTGTATTCTTTTGCGAGAGCTGGCGAAGAATACGCAGTAATTCTCCTTAAAGTAGACGACAATAAGAATGCAATGAAAATACTTGCTGAAAACGGCATAAATCTAATAGAAGACAATATTCTATAAGAAGGTAGGAAAGCATAGGATTACGTCTAGAAACTGATTTAGGAGTCATAAAAGCAAATCTTTTGAGCCTAAGAAAATTGATAGGCGAGAGAGAATTAATCTTTATGGTTAAAGCAGATGCCTATAACCATGGCGTTGAAGGCGTAGTCCATATTGCTAACGATATTATTGACCGTTATGGTGTTGCGACAATAGAAGAAGGGATAAAACTTAGGGATATGGGTATAAAAAAGCCTGTTTCCGTATTTCTTTATGGAATTAACGACTACGAAAGCGTTGTTAAAAACAGATTGACACCCATCATCTATAATGAATCAACGCTAAACTCTATTTTGAATAAAGGTTATGATGACTTTGAATTCAAAATAGATACGGGTATGAATAGGCTAGGATTTAAAACGCAAAAGGAAATAAATTTTGCTTTTGATAAAATGTTGGAATGCAACAAACGGCCAAGAGCAATACATACTCATTTTTATTCCAAAGACAGCGTTCCTGCTCAAATAGATAGATTTTGGACACTATTAAGGAATTTTGAGTCAACGTTTCTTGAGTCCAAAAAGATTCTTTCCGCAACGCAAGGCATAAATTGCGGGGTGTTTGCGGACGGAGTAAGGGCAGGCTTGATAGCGTACAAAGGCGCGCTAAAAGTTACTTCAAGCGTAATAGAAGTAAAAGACGTTAGTTTGGGTGAAAGCGTAGGATATGATGGAAAATACAAGCCTAAAAAGTCTACAAAAGTGGCCTTAATTAGCGGTGGCTATTATGATGGCATAAAGCGGACTTATGAAGGAGCGGACGTTGTTGTCCGTGGGGAAAAACACAAAATTGTCGGCAAGGTGAGTATGGATTCTACCTTTATCGAATTAGGAGATACCCCACTTCAAATAGGTGAACACGTTACGCTTATTGATGCAAGTACGCTTGATAGTTATATCAAAGTTTCTAATTCTAGCGAATATGAAGTTATAACGTCTGTTAATGGACGAGCAAAAAGGACATACTTATACAATGGACAAAAATACGATACGCTCTCTTATTAAAAAAGTAACTTATATGAACGAAAAGGAGTATATGAATTGCTCTAATGCTATTCTTTATAATCTAATTGACGTTCCGGAGTTTCAACATGCGCAAAAGGTATTTATTTTTATTTCTAAATATCCGGAGCCTTTTACGAGAGATATTATTGCATTTTGTTTTATGGCCAAAAAGGAAGTTTACGTGCCATTTTTGAGAGATGGGGAAATGTATCTTACAAGATATCTTCCCACGGATGAGTTAAAGGTTGTAGAGTTTGGTCTAAAGGAGCCGGTAAACGCTGTAAAAGCGGACGTTTTGCCCGATATCGCAGTTGTGCCGATGGTTGCATTTGATGATAATAAAAATAGATTAGGACACGGAAAAGGCTATTATGACAAATATCTTGCAAATAAAGATATTTATAAAATAGGCGTCTGTTTTTCGAGGTACGGTATACCTGCACTTGAGTGTGACGAACATGACGTGCCTATGGATATTATAATTACGGAAAAAGGATATATATTATGAGAATAATCGCAGGTAAATTCAAAGGGCGCGCGCTTATTACCATGAAAGATAAGAGCATAAGGCCGACTACGGATAGGGTTAAAGAGAGCATTTTTAACTTACTTCAAGGCTATATTGAAGATGCAAAAGTGCTAGACTTGTTTGCAGGTAGTGGAGCTTTGGGTATAGAAGCTCTTTCTCGTGGGGCAGATAGCGTTACTTTCGCAGACCGCTCAAATGATAGTGTAGAAACCATATATACTAATCTAAAAAAAGTTAGTGGCAAAGTTAACGTTATAAGAAAAGACTTTTTATCAACCATAGACTATCTTTCTGCAAGAAAAGAAAAGTTTGATATTATATTTTTAGATCCGCCATACAAGCAAGGACTTGATAAAATTGCTATCGATAAGATAGAAGAAAGCAATATTCTAGCAGAAGACGGTATAATTGTAGTAGAGCGTTCAAGAGAAGACGAGCCTATGCAATTGACGAAAGGATATAGAGCGCTAACGGAAAGAGATTACGGATCGGTAACCGTAATGCTAGTTCAAAAAGCAACTGCATGCGCTATTACAGGTACGTTTGACCCATTTACGCTTGGTCACAAGTTTTTGGTTGAAAAGGCGCTTGAATTATTTGATGAAGTTCACGTTGTAATCTTGGTAAACCCTGATAAAAAGACGGAACTTTCCGTTGATAAGCGCATTAAACTTATAGAAACGTCCGTTAGGAGATTGGGTGGCGTCATTAAAGTGGCTTATTATGACGGATTGGCTATTGACTATTGCAAGAATAATGATATACAATATATTATAAGGGGCATTCGTAACGAAAAAGATTTTGAATACGAAAGAGAAATGGCTAAATGGAATAAGGAACATGGTAGCGTAGATACCATGTTGATTACCGCAGAAGATGCCGATATTAGTTCAACCGTTGTTAGAGAAAAAATCAAGAACGGAGAATCTTTGGTCGGGTTAGTTGATGAAGAAATTTTGAACGCTTTGCGTAGGAGATAAAAATGTACGATATTGAAGATTTATTGTTTCAAATAGAAGAAGAACTCAAAAACGGAAAAAAGTCGCTTTTTGGCTCCGGTGTGACGGTAGATGCGGAAGTTATATATGCCATTGTTGATAAAATTCGCTCGTCTTTGCCCGAAGTTATTAGAGAAGCAAAGGTTATCGTAAGAAACAGCGATAGGCGTTATCAAGAAGATAAGTTAAAAGCGCAAGGAATTTTAAATGATGCTACTCAACGCGCCAATCAAATGCTCGCACAACATTCCATAATAGAACAAGCGCAAAAGGAAGCTAATGCAATTAGAGCCCAAGCGCAAGATTATGCAAGCCGTCTAAAACAAAACGTTAACGAAGATTTACAAGCATTGCTTTCTGATGCGGAAGTAGCATTATCCGAAAGCTTGAGTATAATTTCTAAAGCAAAAAATTCTTTTGACCCACAAAACTAATAAGATAAGAAATAAAACTGAATATTGACATATAATCTACTGTGAAAACAAGCAGTAGATTTTTTTATATCACTATTTATTTGATTCCGTTAATTTGTATTTTAGTGTCTCCGCAAAGATATATGACGGCTACTTTGGATGGACTTAAATTATTTGCATATAACGTTTTTCCATCACTATTCCCGTTTTTTATTTTGACAAGAATTTTAACTAATTTAGGCTTGGGTGAAAGTGTGGCGAAATTTGTAGGTAAACCGCTTTCAAAACTTTTTGGAACCTCGGCGCTAGGATGCTACGTGTTTGTATTAAGTATATTATCTGGGTATCCGGTTGGAGCTAAAATGGTTTCCGAATACGTTAAAAGTGGAAAAATAACGCTTGAGGAAGCAAAGAAGATAATTTCATTTACTTCTACTTCCGGTCCGCTTTTTATAGTTGGAGCAATAGGGGTAAATTTGATTGGCGACGTTAAGGTAGGCTATGCGATTTTAATCAGTCATTTTGTTGGAGCCTTTTTAAATGGATTGCTATACAAGGGAAAAAATTTTTCTACACAAGAAGTCAGCGTGCAAGTAGAGTGCGAAGACATATTAAGCGATGCGCTTTCTTCATCAATAACGTCAATTTTTCAAGTAGGCGCAAGTATCATTTTTCTTAACGTGCTTATTGTTGCGCTAAAAGATTTAAAAGTGATAAGTGTTTTTAGTGGTTTGCTGTCATATTTTATTAGCGACATTTTGCGGGCAGAAGCGCTTGCAATAGGCTGTGTAGAAATAACTAAGGGGGCCCAACTGCTTTGCTCCCTACCAAACAAAAAAGATATAATCGTAAGTCTTTCTACAATTATATCTTTCGGCGGAGTTTCCGTTATGGTGCAGTCAATGACTTTTTTAAGAGCTATTGGTATAAAAACTTCTTATTATCTTTTGACTAAAATATCACAGGCGATACTGACCTATGCCGTTTCGACGCTAATTGTGTTGTTTTTATACTAGCAACATTTTCTTGTTATATATGTTGTTTCGATTTATTATATCAAGAGTTCCTTGAGCAGTAAAGTCTAGCTTAATCATATAGCGCAAAGATTTGTCGACCTTGTTGATGTCGCTATATCTGGTAAGAACGTTTTTGCAACCCAACGATAGGGCGGAAAGAATATCTTTTCTAGTCGACTTTAGCGCAAGAATTTGTACGTATGGCGGACATTTTACACATTCGGCATATTTTTCTTTGGTAATATCGAATAGCGCATACAAACAAATTCTTTTTAGTCTAGCCATGGTATAGGCCTTTGTTTTAGCCAACTCTAGCATTTCTTCTACTGTAATTGCGTTTTGTGCAGCAATCTTAAGACGATTATGAACACCACCGGTAACGTCGTAGTATTTTTCTAATTCGTATCCGGATATGCTCTTAATTTTGAATAACGTCATATCACCTAAAGCATCGCTTTGTGGTCGTATTATAGAAAGCATGCCTACAACGCTTTCCGGAACGGCTTTTTTAACGCTTTCCATATCGCCACGTGCAAATGCCTTTCTAACTGCAGATGAAGAAGGAAGTGGTGTAGTTATGTCGGTTGAATCAAAATCTCCGCCTTCGCGCTTTATTGTGTGGAGCTTAATATCTAAACCGGCTTTAATAATAGCAACCGCGTAAGAAACACCAAGAATGTTGTTTGGCTCGTCGAGCAGTGTTTCTATTCCTTGCAAGTCTTCATGCTCGTTAACGTAATCCTTGATTGCTTGGGCGCGAGCTTTTGGGAATACCATGCCGGAATCAAGATGCTTTCTAATCAAAAAGCTTAACTCTTCCGGCTCGTTTGCGAGAAGTTGCGCAAGTTTTAGTATCATATCGGCATTTCCGCATTCGCTACCAAAACTCAAATAATTTACGTCGGGAAAAGCGGATATGGTTTTAATTGCGCCATATGCAAAATTATCCGCAGGAGAAATTGCGTATATAGTAGGCAATTCTACCACTATGTCTGCGCCGGCTCTGATAGCCTGCTCGGCGCGCATGTATTTATCTGCAATTGCGGCATCTCCGCGTTGAGTAAAACTACCGCTCATTACGCAAAGGATAGTATCTGCGCCTGTTTCTTCACGCGCTCTTCTTAGATGCTCGGCGTGTCCGTTGGTAAGTGGATTATATTCACAAATTATTGCGGTAATTTTCATTAAAACAAATCTCCGTTTTGAGTATATCTAGCTTTTTTATAAAACTACTTGATTTTAGGCTCGTTTCGTAGTAATATACTAAAGGACTATATATATTATATTACTTAATATACAATTCCGTCAAACAAACAAAACTTTTTTTGGAGGCAAATATGTCAAAGTTAATGGATACCATTATCGCTCGCGCTAAAGCTGCTAACAAGCATATCGTTTTGGCAGAAGGCGAAGAAAGCCGTATCATCAACGCAGCAGCAATCGTAAAACAACAAGGTATAGCAAACATAACCTTACTTGGTGACAAGGACGTCATTCTTTCCAAAGTAGAAGAAGGCGCTCTTGATGGCGTTAATATTGTTAACCCCAAGACTTCCGATAAGATTAAGGAATATGCAAATCTTCTTTATGAACTACGTAAAGCAAAGGGTATGACTGAAGAAAAAGCTCTTCAACTTGCAACCAACCCCTTGTTCTATGGTTGCTTAATGGTTAAGAGTGGCGATGCTGACGGTATGGTAGCAGGGGCTATTAATTCTACCGGTGACGTACTTCGTCCTGCTCTCCAAATCATAAAGACCAAGCCTGGCATTAAGACTGTTTCCGGTTGTTTCGTAATGGGTCTCCCCGAAGGTTCTCCCTATGGTGACAACGGCGTTATGGTTTTCGGTGACTGCGCAGTTCTTCCCGATCCTACCGCAGAACAATTGGTCGATATAGCGCTAGCATCCGCAGCAAGCGCAAGAAAAATTGCTAATATTGCTGAACCTAAGGTTGCAATGTTAAGTTTCTCAACCAAGGGAAGCGCATCTCATCCTAACGTAGATAAGGTTCAACAAGCTACTGCAATGCTAAAAGAAAAAGAACTCGACTTTGAACTTGACGGCGAACTACAACTTGACGCAGCAATCGTTCCCAAGGTCGGCGAACTCAAGGCTCCCGGCTCAAAGGTAGCAGGACATGCAAACGTTCTCGTTTTCCCGGATCTCCAATCCGGCAATATCGGTTATAAAATTGCTCAACGTTTTGGCGGAATGGAAGCAATCGGACCTATCTGTCAAGGTTTGGCATTGCCTGTTAACGACCTTTCCAGAGGTTGTTCTGTTAGCGACGTAGTAGGCGTAGTTGCAATTACTGCATTACAATAGGAGGAAATATGAAAGTTTTAGTATTAAACGCAGGTAGCTCTTCTTTGAAATATCAAGTTATTGATATGGACAATGAAAGCACGCTAGGAAAAGGTATCGTAGAAAAGATA
The DNA here is from genome assembly GCA_045634605.1 of Candidatus Stercoripulliclostridium sp. Classification (GTDB taxonomy): domain Bacteria; phylum Bacillota; class Clostridia; order Christensenellales; family DTU072; genus Stercoripulliclostridium_A. The sequence goes on from JAZRAN010000212.1 coordinate 6,704, forward strand.
GGAACCGGATTGGTTGGTAAACTTAAGCAAGAAGCCGGTGAGGGCAAAGCTATCGTTGTAGAACAAATTATTGCTGACCATACCGAAGCTTTTACTTTGGTTATGAAAGCCTTGACCGATGCGGAAAAAGGTATCATCGACTCTATGGATGAAATCGGCGCAATCGGACACCGCGTTCTACATGGCGGAGAAGACTTTAAGTCTAGCGTAATCGTTACCCCTGAAGTTCTTGAAATATGCGATAGAAACACCGTATTAGGACCTCTACACATGCCCGCAAACCTTGGTTGCATTCGTAGTTGCATGGCGTTGATGCCTGATAAAATTAACGTTGCAGTATTTGATACCGAATTCCATTCTTCCATGCCTGATTATGCTTATATGTATGCTATTAAGTATGAAGATTATAAACAATACAAGGTTCGTAAGTATGGTTTCCACGGAACTTCTCATAAATTCGTATCAGGCGAAGCCATCAAGTATCTAGGCAAAAAGGAAAGCAAAATTATCACTTGTCACCTTGGCAACGGCTCATCTCTTGCCGCTGTTGTTAATGGCAAGTGCGTAGATACCAGCATGGGATTAACTCCCCTAGAAGGTATGGTAATGGGTACCCGTAGCGGTGATATAGACGCTGCAGCCGTAACGTTCCTTGCAGAACAAAAGGGTATGACCGCCGCTCAAATCGTAAATTACCTAAACAAAGAATGCGGTTTTAAGGGTATCGCAGGATATAGTGACTGCCGTGACCTTTCTAAGCTTTCTGAAGAAGGCGATGAAAGAGCTCGTTTGGCATTTAATATGTTTGCGTATAGAATTCGCAAATATATTGGTAGCTACGTTGCTGCTATGGGTGGTCTTGATTGTATCGTATTTACCGGTGGTATCGGTGAAAACTCTTTTGAAGCTCGTGAGCTAATCATGAAAGGCCTAGAAGTATTTGGCGTTAAGTTTGATTTCGAAAAGAGCGCAACTTGCGAAAGAGGCAAATTCCAAGAATTGCACACGGCTGATAGCGCGGTTAAGGTAGTGATTATACCCACCAATGAAGAACTAGTTATTGCTCGTGACGCAAAAGCTCTTGCAGAAAGCAAATAATATAATTATTTCATATAAAAGTGTCAAAAAAAGTTTGACATAATAACTTTGATTAGATATAATAGTCTAGCGAGTTTAAGATAAAATTAACGAGGAGGTCTAATATGGCAGTTCCGAAGAGAAAAGTTTCAAAGCAAAGAACCAATACCAGATATGCACAGTGGAAACTATCCGCTCCCAATCTTGTTGAATGCCCTCAATGCCACGAGCTTATCGAAGGCCACAAGGTTTGCCCTGAATGTGGATACTACAACGGCAAGCAAGTAGTCGTTAAGAAAGAAAAGAAAGATAACTAATACAAATATCTAGCAATAAAGGAAGCCAAGCTTCCTTTATTGATTTTTAGGAGACAATTATGAAGATAGTCTTGGATGTGTTTGGCGGAGATAATGCTCCAGAAGAAATAGTTAAAGGCGCTGTTGAGGCTCTAAAAAACAACGAGGGCTTTAGTATGGTATTGGTAGGCAAGAAGGAAGAAATCGAAAGCCTACTTAATAAATATGAATATGCTGGCAACAGGGTAGAAATCGTTGATGCGCGTGACGTAATAACCAATGATGACGTACCTACGGAGGCTATAAGAAGAAAAAAAGATAGTTCTCTCGTTGCGTCGTTTAGAGTATTAAATACCGATCCTGATTGCGTTGCATTAATCTCTGCTGGTTCTTCCGGCGCTGTTTTAACGGGTGGAATGCTCCTCGTAAAACGCATTAAGGGAGTGACCAGAGCCGCTCTTGCTCCTATGCTTCCTACCGTCAAAGGTGGCTCCGTAGTTCTTGTGGATTGTGGCGCAAATGCAGATTGCAAGCCACAAATGCTAGTGCAATTTGCTCACTTCGGCAGAGCGATGGCAAGTGCCTATATGGGTATCCAAAATCCTAAAATTGGATTACTATCCAATGGAACCGAAGATAAAAAGGGCAACGCATTGAACACAGAAGCTTTCCCGCTTTTAAAGGAAGAAAAGGGACTAAACTTTGTTGGAAATATGGAAGCCAGAGAACTTTTATCCGGTGACTATGACGTTGTCGTTGCGGATGGATTTAGTGGCAATATCGCGCTTAAAGGTTGTGAAGGAACGGCGCTATCCTTTTTAACGATTTTGAAGAATGCTATTATGGAAGGTGGACTTAGAGCAAAGCTAGGATATCTTCTTCTTAAGCCGGTTTTTAAAGTTGTAAAGAAAACTCTTGACTATAATGAACAAGGTGGAGCTGTTTTGGTCGGCCTACAAAAGATAGTAATAAAGGCTCATGGAAGTTCAAAAGCAAAATCTATTAGCGCAGCTATAATGCAAGCGGTAACGCTACATCAAAAAGGAATCATAGAAGAAGTAACTAAAGCGCTTGTGATTGAAGAAAAGGTGGCAAATGAAACGGTTTGATGTTGATGCAATCGAGAAAATCATTGGCTATACTTTTGAAGATAAGCGTATACTTTTGGAAGCCTTAACTCATAGCTCGTATGCTAACGAAAACGCTGACTTTAGTTACGAAAGACTGGAGTTTTTGGGTGATAGCGTGCTAGGCTTTATAGTATCTTCTTTTTTGTTTAAAAAATACCCTGATGAAGACGAAGGTTTTTTAACAAAAACAAAAGCTAAAATCGTTTCCGGCAAAACACTTTCTGTCGCTATGGATAAAATGGGTTTGATAGAATACGTTAGGACTGCGCAAGGAAGCATAGAAGAAGAAATTACTAAAAGCGCTAACGTTAAAGAAGATATTTTTGAGTCGCTTATAGGCGCAATATTGTTGGATTCCAATGACTATGCTAAATGCGCGGAGTATGTTTTTAAGCATCTTGCGGAAGCTTTAAGCATAGATTATCTAAAGAAAGAAGTAACTGATTTTAAATCAAAACTATTGGAATATGCAGCTAAAAATCGTGGTTTTAAAGTAGAGTTTGAAGTTTTACCGCTAGGGGATAACGTAAACTCTGGCTTTGAGGCGTCCGTAAGAGTCAATGGCACTATATACGGTAAGGGCGAAGGTCAATCTAAGAAAAAAGCCGAGCAAATTGCCGCAAAACGTACCATCGATATGCTTAAAATAAAGTAATTATTAAATTTTATTTAATAAAAGCAACCCAAAAAGGAAAATAGGGGTTGCTTTTTTTTTATACTTATTTTATACTATAAACTATCAAAGTGCGTGCGCACGCGCAAGGAGAAAGCGTTTTGAATCTTAAGAAGATAGAATTACATGGTTTTAAATCGTTTGCAGATAAAACGGAAATACCATTTGAGTCCAACGTTACCGGTATAGTTGGTCCTAATGGTTGCGGTAAATCAAACGTTATCGACGCGGTTAGATGGGTACTTGGCGAACAAGCACCTAAAACACTTCGCGTAACTAAAATGCCCGATTTGATTTTTAACGGAACGACTAATAGATTGTCACTTTCGTATTGTGAAGTTAGCCTTTATTTGGATAATGAAGATAGAAGATACAACGTTGACTTTGATGAAGTTGTTATAACTCGTAAGCTCGTTCGTGGTGGCGAAGGTGAATATTTCATTAATAGAGAGCGTTGCAGACATAAAGACATTATAGACCTTTTCCGCGATACCGGTATAGGTAGAGAAGGTTATAGCATAATCGGACAAGGTAAGATTGATGAAATTTTGTCAAATAGTCCTGAAGGCAGAAGAAAAATATTCGAAGAAGCGGCAGGTATAAGTCGTCAAAAGGCTAGAAAAGTAGAAACCGAACGCAAACTTGAACGCGCTCGCCTTGATATGTCTCGTATAAACGATATTTTAACGGAAGTAAGTTCTACGCTAGGACCGCTGGAAAAAGAAGCAAGCGATGCGTGTAAAGTTAAGGCATTACGTGAAAAACTTAAGTATTTGGAAGTCGCATACTTTTTGCATCAATGCGATAATAGCGCTGATGCTCGCGAAAAGATTCGTAATAAGTTGAAGAAGGTTAACGATGATTTAGCTGCGCAGGTTGCGGAACTTGAAAGACTAAATCAAGACTATAACGTTACGATGATGGGTATAGAAAATGGAACTAAATACTCAAATATCTTGCGTGATAAGAAGACGGAATTGCTTGTTGCTGCGCAAAAGGCGATGGGTGAAGGTCTTGCTTTGAGTAAAGACATAGAATATGCTAAAAGTGATAACCTTGCTATAGAAGAAGGAAGGAAAATAAACAAAATCAAGTTAGAAGAAAAGGCTAAACTGATAGAAGAAAAGTTTAATCTTTCCGTTGAAAAGGGCAACGAACTCAAACTAAAAGAAATTGAGCTTGAAGAAATAAATAAGGAATATACAAAAATTTCTTATTCCGTAGAGCAACAAGAAAAGGCCATTGAAGCAAGCAATGAAATGTTCGTTGACCGCCTTTCTAAAAGCGCAGAAATTGACAAAGACGTTGCATCTTTAGAGAAGTCGGATCGTAGCCATGT
>JAZRAN010000213.1:0-8722 GCA_045634605.1 Candidatus Stercoripulliclostridium sp.
CCATTTTTACCAAGCGGAACGGCTAGTGAAATCGGGCTAAAATACCCTATTGCATTCAAGTTTTGGGGTGTAACTTCCGGCTCTGCTCTTGCTTGCAATTTGTGCTATATGTACCTGCATAACGAGTTCAAAACCAATAAAGCAAAAATAGCGGGTTACGTTTGTATGGTTCTCGGCGTAATATGTATTATGACTTGCGTTCACGTTCCTTCAACCAGAGTTTTTGGGTTACAAATGATAGTACATTGGGGAACTGCTCTTTCCTTTGCATTGTTTTTTGCTATTGCGCTAATACTCTTCTTAATCTTCCCAAAGAACAAAAATAAGCAATACCTTATTACAACTATTGCGTTTGGCGTTTTACTGCTTGGAATCGTAATTGCGCTTATTGTTTGGGGTAAAAACGGATTTATAGAAAGTCTACCAATGTGGGCGGCTTACATAATCATTTTCTTAGTAAACTTTACTCCCGTTTATAAGAACAAAAGCGAAATATCAAAATAAAATAAGGGCGGAAATAGTTCCGCCCTTTTTAATTACTTATTAGTTTTATATTGCTCCAATATTTGTATTAGCTTTTCTTTATAATTTTCATCAAAAGTAAGTCTTGTTGATGCGGAAAACATCGTATCAAAGCCCTTTTTATCGCCACAGAAGAATATGGTGTTGCCATCTATGGCATAATCATAAAATACCGACCAGTCAATAAACTTATACGGCATAACGATTCCCTTGTCTAGTACGGCGCATTTTAGCGTCATCATAATAATTAAAAGCACCGTCAACGATACAATTACAACCAATAAGCAACCACACACTAAATATGCCTTTAAAACCGCCATAAACACTATGTCCGCAATCAAACATACACCAAGCAATATAACGCTAAAATGAGTCCATTTACTGCGTTTATAAAGGGGCACGAGCACAACGGCTTCGTTGAACTTCTTTTTTAGTCGCAATACCTTATATATAATAAAGCCGGACCAAACTGCCGTAATTACTGCGAGCGCTATAGAGAACGCCATAATGATAATTTCTAACATTTTCCACCTGTATAATAATTTTTTATCGATTTTATTATTTCTTTCAAAAGCGACTTTTCGCCTTTTACGTTCACGGCCAATTCCGGTTGAGTAAATAGCCCTAAAATCTTCCCGTTAGGAGAACTCATAGACGCAACCGCGCGTTGTGAGCCGTACGGGTTGTCGGGATAGATTATTGTAGGATATCCTAAATGGTCAATAAACTGCATAGTTATCTGTCCCGTTCCCGTTAGCACTTTTCTAACTTCATCGGTAAACGTAAACTTAAACTTCTCCCCTGCCGACGGCGCAAGATATTGGTATGAAGTATCGACTTCACTCAAAAAAGGCGAGTGATTATTAACTATAATAACCCTAGGGATTTTGGCAGAAGTTTCTGCGCTCAAATTGTCTTTTAGTTCCAAATTTACGGGTTTGCCAAGCTCTGCGTTACCACAAGCCAAATATCCTAACTCTAAAAGAGCCCTTGCTCCTTCGCCCGTTCCCAAAACAAGCCCATCTTGGCTAAATATTAACTGATTAAGCGCATCCAGCACGACGGGATTGTGCAAAGAATTATAAAAGCCTTCGTGGTTTGAATTAGAAAACGATTTACCCGAGCAAACGAGCAAGTCTGTATTAATAATTTGCTCACGCAATTGTATTGCAAAGTTATTGGAAATACCTACGTTGTCTGGCAACTTGACGGAAGAAACCAAAAAACCTTCTGTCGTTAAAAGTTTGCTAAATACTTTTTCCGACGTATCGTCGTTGTGCAAAACAAGCGCTCTTGGAGAAAGCTTTGTTGCCAAAGATGGTTTTACAGCTTGTGGTCTAGCTTCAATTTTTGGCAATCTATTGTATGGATTATTCTCAAACGGATATCTGGAAATTATTCTTTCTATCTCTTCTTGAGAAATTTCTACGTTACTTCCCCTAACTATGCCGGAATCGTCAACAACGCCAATATAAGTTCCATTAAACGCATCAACGTCCCAATCATCAGTTACCGCAAGAACTAAATCCCCCGTCTTCTTTGCAAAAACGTCTTCGCCCAGTTTAGCAAAGCTAAACCCAAGATTGTCCCCCGCCGTTCCTTTGATTACAGCGTCCGCTACGTTATATTCAATGACGCGTCCCGCCGTTACGTTGCCAATACTAATATTTATGTTGATTTGCGATGCAAGTTTTAATAAATACTTGAAGTCCGGAATATCGTACTCATCACGCGGAATGCTAAAATAATACAACTTATCTCCCTTTTGGAAAAGATTGTTTATCGTCTTTTCCGCAAGCGCAGACCCGATTGCCGTAATATCCGCAACAATGCCTTCACTATTTAAGTCGTGCATAAGTTCAACGGTGTTACCCATCGTTCCTACTGATAAATTATGTTGAGCATAAAGACACGCAAGGCTCTTGGAAAGAGCTGCGCCTCTAACGTACCTATTGCCAGCAACGTCATAAAGAAAATTAGCGCTTATGGCAGTATCACAAAGCGGAACACCTTGAACGACCAATTTCATCAAAGCAGAAACCACGGCGTTTACTGCAATAGAAAAATCATTTCTACCAACCGTTACGTTGACGTTGGAAGTCATCATAACACACTCGTCCGCAAATCTTTCCAGTGATGGTTTAAGTGGCAAAACGTGCATTGGAGTGAGTTGCTTTTTTCCTATTAGCGGTAAACTCAAGGTCTTTGCAGAGCTAACGCCTATTAAAATTTTATTAGAATAAAATCTTCCTAACGCTAGATTTTTACGGAAATACTCTTCAATTTTGCCTTCATCAAACTTCTTATATAGCGGAACGTAAGAGTCGTTATAAGTATCGACAATCCTAAAAATGCTGTAATCGTGCTTATGATACTTGGATATATCGGCAGAAAGCGACATCAACTCTACGTCTTGATTTATTAGTCTATATTGATTATTGTTGGTAACTTTGCCAACTACAAAGGAATCAAAGCCCTTTTCTTTTAGTAGCGTTTTAAGATATGGAGCATTCTTACTTTTTGCAAAAACTAAAACGTAATCAACGGATGGAGAAAGCAAAAAATCTTCAATTGAGCGTTCCCCAAGCGGAATTTCTTTCGTGTTTAATTCAAATCCTTCCGTTGCATCAATAAGCGCGTTAATTATGCCGTCCGTACAACCTAAAATAGTGGTTGCGAGTCCATTTAGGCCGTCTTGGATAAGAGTATAAAAGTCTTTAATACCATTTATTGCGTAACGCGGTCTAACAATAAAAATTTTATCTTTTACCGTCGTTTCCGTAATATTTAACTCACGTTTTTCCGTATATCCCAACAATGAAACCTTTGTGAGTGATGCTTGCGTAGTGCTATCACTTCTAGACGAGCACTCATAGCAAGGAATTTCTAGGTCATCCAAATACTTGGAAAAATCTAATCTGCTTTGAAATCTACTACCATTAAATTCCTTATAGATTGCCCCAAGCGGAATCGCGCCATCGGAAATAGTGTTCGTTATAGTGCGGTTAGCTGCTTGTACTCCGCTTTTTGACCACGTAGTATTAAGCGTCAAATAATAGTATCCTTTAATACCGCCGTCATATCCGTTACACGCCATAAGCGCTGTTCCATTGTTATTGAGTATACCTTGCGCGCCATTTTTGTACTGCGACACAAACCCCATATTAGAAACGTCTTTTAGCGTTCTGGGTAAGTGCATAGAGCCGTTAATCATACGTAAATCGTTATATAGCTCTAACGCCTTTTTTACGTGCGGATTTTCACTGGAAATTTGAATTTCCGCAATCTTTCTATTATAGTGACCTTTACCGCAAGACCAATAGCTATTAATAACTTTGAGCTCAAACGGAGTCGGATCTTTGTCAAAAGCTTTTTGCAATTTTTTGAGCGAATCAATACTAATTTCTAACTTAAAATGCTCTTTTATAGCGCCCAAAACGTTGGCTGAATACTTTTTGTAATCAGCCAATCTTTTATGCAAAGGATAATCGTAAAGATTCTGCAAAATAGAATCTTTACGCCTTTCTTTCTTTGGGACGCTACTGCTCATTAAACTATGCTCCTAAAATAAAGGAATCTCCAAAAAAGTCATAACTTGTATCGTTTCGATATTCATCAACCAACGAATTATTAACGTATAAGGTTGCATAAAGCGCTATTCCATTGAACGAATCGCTTTCTATTTCTACCTTAGTTGCGGTGAGTATTACTATTTGATGCAAGCTTGAGCAACTTAGGAATACCTTATTTCCTATGTATTTTAGCGAAGAATTTTCGCTTATTGTCAGTTTTGTTAATTGATAATTAGACGCATTGCTATCGGTGATTCCCTTGTTGAACGCGCCGTCTGCAATGGAAACAACGTAATCAGCAATTTCGAGTTCGTTAGCATCGCCTAGGTAAGCAATAAGAACGTTTCCTAGAAGTATGCATTCGTCTGCAACTCTCAACGCATCAAGCGAATCTATAAACGCGCCTTCTCCTACTTTAATTAGCTTAGAATTATTATTGTCAACGTTAACTTCGGTTAGACTATAACAAGTTCTAAACGCATAATTACCAATGCTTTCCAAGCTATTAGGTAGAGTGATAGACGCCAATGCAACACATCCGTCAAACGCATAATCACCTATTGTTATTACGTTTGCGTTCTCTTGACCGCCCTCAAATACCACGTTTTCGAGATTTTTTAGACCGGCAAACGCTCCGCCTTTAATTACTTCTACGCTAGACGGAACGGTGTAGGAAACAAGATTTTTAACGCCTTCTGCCTTAGCGGGAACTTTATATAGCGTCTTTCCATCTTTAGAATACAATACACCGTAAGAATCAACCTTAAATGATGCGTTTAGGTCGGCTATCGTAAACTTTCCTAACGAATAACAAGCAGTAAATGCGTTATCGCCAATGCTTGCAAGGTTTACCGGAAGAACTATTTCATCCACGTACAATACCTTATCAAAACCAGCAAAAGCGTTATCCGCTATGCTTACTACGGGGAGTCCCTTATAAGTATCGGGTACTCTAAGCACTAAATGTGAATATTCAGCAACGTTAGACTCAAAGCCGACAACGGAATATGAAGTAGGATTATTTTCATCATCCGCTTCAAAAATCAACCCTTCCGTTCCTATCAATTCATCAGACCACTTTGCGTAAAGAATTACGTCTTCGGTAATCTTCAAAGTAGTCAAATCGACCGGTAAAGTTACGAATTCGCTTTCCGTATACCAACCTTCAAAGATAAACTTGCTTGCTTGTAAATCTGGATAGGTAGGCGTTGCAAGAGCCGTTGGCGCAATATGAGAAATATCTGTGGTTGCGTAATTTACGGGTATCGGCAAACCTACAGTTTCATAGTTATATGCGTACTCGCCGGCATTTTGCGTAATAACCAAATTTTTGAACGTTACGTCAAATTGCTTAACTCTAATATTGGCATAGAACGCCCTATCGTAGAACAAATCTTCACTATATTCGTGGAAATCATAGATAGTTATACCATTCTTTGCGGTTTCTATGGGATAAGACAAAGTACGCGCGCCCTCAATCCAATAAGAAGGATTGGTAGGCAAAATACCACGCGCAGGTTGGAGCGTTGAGTAATACTTGCCATTGTAGAAAACGTAATCACCCGTTGCATATAAAACGGTTTCATCAAATTCGGGGGCGTAAGCCTTATATTCCCACGCAACTATTTCATAGCCTTCCATAATCCACGTAGGCGGAACGATAACGCCTTGCGCAACGCCATCTTTAATTTCTACCTTGACGTCATCATAGCGAACCGATTCAATGTGTACGTTTTCTAGTTCTTGTGATTCATCAAGTCTAAAATCAACTATAAACGGGCGTCTAACAACTTGATAATAGAAGGTAGCGTTATCAACCACGTCCACCGGGAAGGTTACTTTCTTTTCTTTGGAAAGATTGGGAGAAGAATACCAAACTACTTCATAACGTTTGCCGTCATAGCCATTGTAAGTAACCCCTTCTATTTCCCTATCAATAGTCAAATCAATAGGAGCCGTTATGGTTTGACCATACTTATAAGTAAACTTTTCGACATACGCTTCCGACATGCCATCCATCTTGTAGCTAAATGCAATTTCAAATTCCTTTGGCTCATAGAACGCAAATACTTTGACGTCTTCTTTCATAGGAATAGACTTCAAATCGTGTACGATAAATTCACCTATCGGATATAAGTTGGAATATCCCTTGTTTTCTACCTTCCAAACGCCGTTGTGACCCACTTTTTCGGGAACTACGGGTTCTTTATCCAAGAACGAATTAAATTGTATAGAACGAGTTGCATTTTCAATAACCGCATTATTTTCATCATAGAAGGTCATTGAGTAATACCTTACGTCATATTTTGCCGTAACGAACATATCGGTAGTTGCTTTAGCGTAAACTGGCTCTTGACCGGTAGCATCATCAATCCATTTGCCATCGTGCCCTTCTTTTGTGGGTAAGGTAGGAACGGGAAGAATGTCTTTTTGTAGTATTGTACCGTATGGAACTTGTATAGAATATATACCACCGGAAATAACAATCGGCTCGCTGGGATTAATAGCGTTTTCAATAGTCGTGCCATCAACCCAACTGCTGGAAACAAAACGTAAAGTAATCATTTTAATGTTATAGCGTAAAATTACTTGCAAATTGCTCTTTACGTTATAAACGTACTCGTCTATTTCCTCATTGGAATTAATATAAACGATTTCTGCGCCAGCATCATCAAGATTAGTAATTTCATATCTAGTAAAATTGTATCCAACTATATTGCTTGCGGTAGGCAAAACTATATCCTTTCCATATTCTACGTTATATGAAGGCTCCAAATCCTGCTTTTTGCGACCATCTTCATATATTGAATATGAAACGTTATATTTTCTTTGGTCTGACCATTTAGCGTACAAATTCAAATTGCGTTTTAACTCATAAGGGGTAATTATTTTTGTTCCGGTTGCGTTAACGTCTTCGTACCAACCTAAAAATTCATAACCTTCTCTAACGGGGGTAGGAATTTCGCGTATGACGTCGTATTTTAGTTCTATGGTGTTGGGCATGCCTTCGTAATTCTTGAACACACCTTCACCTGCGTTGTAAGTAACGGAATATTCAACCTTATAGACGGGAGAATTAAGTTTGAAAGTAACCAATAATTCTGCTCCTTGGAAGTTCAAAGTGACCGTCTTTATACCTGCTGTGTTTAATTTTTCTACGTCTTCGGATGCAACCATAGAAAGACTTGCCGTGTATGAGCCAAGCAAATTATTTTCGCTATCATAAACGAAAAACTCTATATCATCCCAATTGATTTCGCCAACGGTAAATTCAAAATACTCAACGTCCTTGTCAACCAATTCCAAAGTATATTTGTTTCCGGTATTGTCCATACAGGCCACAAACGTGACAGTTAGTAGAGCAATTAATAGGATTGAACACATTAAAACGATAAATTTACGCATAAAGTACACCTTAGGTTACAATTTGATATTTTAATAATAATACATATTCAACTAAAAGTCAATACATAATTGCGCGCGTAATAAAAAGAAAACCACGCAAAACTTGTTACATTAGATATTGCAAAATTTAGAAAATAAGTGTATACTTCTTTAAAGAAAGCAATCAAGGTGAAATATGAAATTAACTATTTTAGGAAAATATGGTCCCTATCCGCAAGACTCAAACTCCGCTTGTAGCGGTTATTTGGTCGAACATGAGAACGTAAAAATTTTAGTCGACTGCGGTAGCGGTGTTTTAGGCAGACTCCAATCTCTCATTGACCTAAGAGAGTTGTCCGCCGTATATCTCACTCATTTACACTTTGACCACACAAGCGATATGCTACCGCTTCGTTATCTTCTTGATGACCTAAACGTCAAGTTAGACGTATACACTCACCTAACCGGAAGCGACTACGAAAAGATTTTATTGGGGCATAATCGCTTCACGCTTCACCATGTTGATGGTAACTCAAACATCAATATTGGCAACCTAAACTTGACTTTTTATAAAATGGACCACCCGGTAATAAATCATGGAGTATTAATAAGTGGCGACGTAAATTTAGGTATAACCGGCGACACAAGATATTGCGATAACGTGCTCGAACTTGCAAGTAAAAGCGACTACCTTCTCGCAGACTGCTCAAAGCCCGTTGGTTTTAATGGCCCACACATGACGGCTTTCCACGCAAGTGAAATTGCTCAAAACTCCCAAGCGATTATTTTAGCCACCCACGTAACGCCCGGCAAACCAACCGACGACTTATTCGATGGTAAAAAGATAATCCCGGTAGAAGAATTAAAAACTTACGACTTAATAAAATGCCAATAAAACGAAAAGAAGTTAAAATAGAAATAGACGACACTTTTGATGCAGTAATCTTTGGAAAACTTTCCCGAGAGTCTGAATCAACTTACGTATATACTCCTAACGACCTACGCCCCGGTGGCGTAGCGCTTTACTCAGCATCAACGTGTTCTTCTTGTCTTTTTAAGGTTGCTCTTGTTACAAAACTTGTAAAAGAAGATAAAGAGTTTCTTAGCGACTTGTGTGGCAAAAACACTCAAATTTTCACGCACTATGATGAAATCCCGCAAGTAGTACGTAAATCCGTCCAAGAAGTCACCCCAACCAAAGACGAGTTAATAACTCGTTGTCTTATTCAAAACTCCCCTTTTAC
>JAZRAN010000214.1:0-2523 GCA_045634605.1 Candidatus Stercoripulliclostridium sp.
GGTCAGTGTAGCAAGCGTCTGCTGCAGAAACGTTAACGTCGTCTTCGATACCTGCGAGCTTACCGAGTTCAGCTTCTACTACTACGCCGTGGTCGTGTGCGTATTCTACTACGTTACGGGTGATTTTGATGTTGTCTTCAAAGCTCTTGCTGGAAGCGTCTATCATAACGGAAGTGAATCCCTTATCTACGCAATCTTTGCAGAGTTCGAAAGAATCGCCGTGGTCAAGGTGTAGGCAAATGGGAAGGCCGGTATCTTCTACGGCTGCTTCTACGAGTTTCTTTAGGTAAGTGGGGTTAGCGTATTTACGTGCGCCTGCGCTTACTTGAAGGATAAGGGGAGCGTGTTCTTCCTTACCTGCTGCTACGATACCTTGGATGATTTCCATGTTGTTAACGTTAAAAGCACCGATTGCATAACCGCCTGCGTATGCTTTTTCGAACATTTCTTTACTGGTTACTAAAGGCATAAGTGGTCCTCCATATTGTAATTGCCTATATTATACAACGAAAAATCGCCAATGTAAAATAAATAATTGAAGTTTGGAAATTATATTACTTGTTAAAAGTAATATTTTGCTATATAATTTAATTATGCTACTAGAAAACGAAGAAATATTTGACCTTGAGTGTCATGGATTAAAGATTATTCAATCGAGTAAAGGTTACGCGTTCACAACGGACGCGGTACTTCTTGCTAACGTCGTCAAGGCGTATAGGAACGAAACCGTAGTCGAGTTGGGCTCAGGCTCTGCCGTTATAAGTCTACTTCTTTCCAAAAAAACTCCCGCGAAAGAAATAATAGGAATAGAACTTCAAAAGCGCCTTTACGATATGTCTACTCGCTCCATTAAACTAAACGAATTGGAAGATAGAGTAAGAATTATAAATTGCAATATGAAAGAAGCGCATCTTCACTTGGAAAAGAGCGTTGACGTAGTTTGCGTAAATCCGCCCTATATGGAATATGACGGCGAAGTAGAGAGCGCAACGGAAATTGATATTTGCAAGAGAGAAGTATTTATAACGCTCAAGGAAGTCGTCGAGTGCGCAAGTAGGCTACTCAAATACGGCGGAAGGTTTTACCTTATAGTAAAGGCGGAAAGACTTACCGACCTTATAGACGCAATGAGAGAGTATAAAATTGAGCCGAAGACGCTTATTCCCGTCCAACCTACTCTAAAAAAAGATATAGATACCATAATTGTGGAAGGTAGAAGAAACGGCAACAACGGCATCAAAATTCGTAAACCGCTCGTTATATGTAACGAAGACGGCTCGTACACCAAAGAAGTTGAGGAGATGTATAGAAAATGAGCAAAGGAACGCTTTACGTCGTAGGTACGCCGATAGGCAATCTTCAAGACATAACCTTGCGAGCTTTGGAAACCTTGAAGTCCGTTGATATGATAGCTTGCGAAGACACAAGGCACACTCGCATACTTCTTGATAGATACGACATCAAAAAACCGCTAATAAGCTATTATAAGCAAAAAGAGCGTGAAGGTACGGAAAAGATAGTCGAAGAATTGGAAAGTGGCGTAAATATTGCTCTTGTTACGGATGCAGGTACGCCTTGTATTTCCGACCCCGGCGCAATACTCGTTGCAAAGTGTAGAGAATTAGGTTTGGACGTGCAGTCAGTACCCGGTCCAAGCGCAGTTGCTACGGCAATGAGCGTAGCGGGCGTTTATTCGCCTAGGTTTGCTTTCATAGGTTTTCTTCCGGAAAAGAAAGGGGACAAGGACAAACTCCTAGACAAGATTAAAAGTTACGATATACCTTTAATATTTTACTGCGCTCCCCACGACCTTGAAAGAATAATATCTTATTTGTATGAAAGACTGGGCGATAGACCGCTCACCGTAGTAAAGGAATTAACCAAACTTCACGAAACGGTGTATAAGGGTACGCTTTCTAATATAGAAATTCTAAACGACAAGGGCGAATTCGTTTTGATAGTTGAGCCGGGCGAAGAAGAAACGAAAGAAATAGACGTGGAAGGCGAATTAAAGGCGTTGATTTTAGACGGCGTAAGCAAAAAAGAAGCCGTAAAAATAGTGTCTAATAAGTATAATTTACCTAAAAACGAAGTTTATGCGCTAGCCGTCAAACTATAAGTCGACTAAGGGCGCAAGCAACAACACAACCGACAAACGAACTAAACAGGGCTATGGGAATTGCAAGCCCTGTTTTTTTGTCATTTTCCACGGCAAAATATACGCCTACAACGTAAAAGATTGTTTCCGATGAACCCATTATTATGCTTGCGGAAACGGAAACGTAGGAATCCACTCCGTATTTAGCGTAGACGCTTTCTAATACAGCCAAACTGCCACTTCCGCTAAGTGGACGGAGTAGTATAAGTTCTAGTAGCTCTTTAGGTATCCCAAGATACGAAAATGCAGGAGAAACAAGGTTGGCAAGTAGTTTGCTTATGCCACTTTGTTGCAGTAGGGCGATGGCTACGAATACTGCTACAAGGTTGGGAATTAACTTTATTACGAGCATAAAAGATTCCCTG
>JAZRAN010000215.1:0-1756 GCA_045634605.1 Candidatus Stercoripulliclostridium sp.
TACCGGTGACCTAAAGTATAGTAAAATACACGTTAGCATTATGGGACACGATAATCCACAAGAAGTTATAAAGGGACTTAATGCAAGCGCAGGCTTTTTGCGTAACGCATTGTTCAACCGCCTAAAAATTCGCGCGGTACCCACTTTGATTTTCGTATTAGACGATAGCATAGATTACGGCTTTAAGATTGAAAAAATCCTAAAAGAAATTAACGTAAGTGGGAAAAAGGACGAATAGTAATGTACGAAAGTATTACTAAAAAATTATTTTCTGCCGAAACGGTTGCTGTGTTCACACACATCAACCCGGACGGCGATTGCGTAGGGAGCGGTCTCGCTCTCTATCATTATTTAAGGAACCTTGGCAAAGACGTATACGTTTTTACGGAAGTTAAGGAAGATATTAGGGAGAACTTGAGTTTTTTGCCTGCGGTGGAAACCATAAATTCTCGCTCGCTAAAGCGTTATGACCTTGGTATAGCAGTAGACTGCGGTGGTGCATCCAGAATGGGTAAAAAATGCTCGCAAGTATTCTTTTCTAAGTGTGACGACCTTGCTTGTTTTGACCATCACGAAACGGGTGAACCGTTTGTGGAAGACCTTGTTTTTGAGAACGTATCTTCAACGTGCGAAATACTCTATAAGTTTATGGTCGAAAATGATGAAAGTGCAATAGACGAAAAGGTTGCTCTTTGTTTATATGCTGGCATGGTTACCGATAGCGGAGCTTTCACTTTTAGCAATACTACGACTAAAACTTTGGAAATTGCTATAAAACTTATAAAATACGGCATAAATTTCCATGAAGTAATATATAAGTTAAATAAGGAAGAGCGCAAAAACGTATTCGACCTAAAAGCGAGAACGCTAAGTGGAGCAAGGTTCTATATGGATGGTCAAGTGGGAATTATAACTTTCCTAAAAGACGATTTTGCTTTGACAAACACGCTTCCCAAAGATACGGAAGGTATGATTAACAATATAATAAACGTAAAGGGAGTGAAACTTGCTATTTCCGTTGCGGAAATGGAAGACCAACCGGCGTTCAAAATTGGCGTAAGAAGTAAGGACGGCGTAGATGCAGGAAAATTCGCCGCTTTATTTGGCGGTGGCGGACACTTTAATGCAAGCGGATGCAGAATCTATGCCAATTTTACCGAAACTATTGATAAACTACTAAGGGCAGCAAAGAAGATACTGGAAGATGCTTAACGGATTTATTAACGTAAACAAAGAAAAGGGAATGAGCTCGGCGTTTGTTGTAACTAAACTCAAGCGCATACTTAGAACTCGTGGAATACCCTTTGATAAAATAGGGCATACAGGCACGCTTGATCCGGATGGAGAAGGCGTACTTCCTATTGCGTTAGGCAAAGCGACAAGGCTTTTTGATTATACCTTAGATAAGAAAAAGGTTTATTATACGGAATTCGTTTTTGGCAAAGAAACGGATACTCTTGACGAGAGCGGAGTTGTCATCAAGGAAAGCGACAAAATCGTTACCGAAGAAGATATAAAGGCAGTATTACCCACTTTAATGGGAGAAATTGACCAAATCCCACCGCTTTATTCGGCAAAATCGGTTGATGGCAGACGCGCTTACGACCTAGCAAGAGAAGGCAAGACTTTTACCTTAAAACCCAAAAGAGTTTCCGTTTATAACGTAGAGTATATTGGCAAAAAAGACGATGCATATGCGTTTAGGATTACTTGTAGCGGTGGCACTTATATAAGAAGTATCGCAAGAGATATGGCT
>JAZRAN010000216.1:0-11019 GCA_045634605.1 Candidatus Stercoripulliclostridium sp.
CCTTGGCTCACAGAACGACATGGCTACGATCCGACTTCGGTGTTGATGATTTCATACTTTAAGTAGTGATTACCGATTGCAGTAGGTATGGTAGCTACCGCAGTATCCAAATTGTTTGCATGGTAATAATTTAATTCGCCAAAACCAAATTGATAATATGCTCTTTGGGGACTAAAAGTAGGAACGATACTGCTCGGGAAACCGCTGTATGGGATAGTTAGCGTATCTGCGCTAGTTCCGCAAGTGGTATCTTTTACGAATATCGCTTGGAATATAGCGTGAGTATATTTTGCAAGCTCTTCTCCGTTTACGTTGCTATAATGGGGCAAATAATAATCGTATGCGAAACCTTCCATAGCGGTTATAACGCCGTTTTCATCACGGGTTACTTTGCCGGAATTCAAGTAGTTATAAACGTATGACTCGGTGGTAAGGGAGCCGTCTTTAGAGATACCGACTCTCCAACCAATAAAGAAATATTGTCCGCTTTCATCCGTCATGGTTGCTCTCAAAGAAACCTTCAAAAGCTCCGCCCCTGCGGGCGCGTTCAAACTTGCATAGTTGGATTGAACGCTTTCGTCGACTTCCGTAACTATGCTCTTGGTAATGGTATACGCCCTATTTTCACCGTCGATATTAGTGCCGTTGTCGCCCATATTATCTTTTACGAATATCTTTAGGGGCGTATTCAAAACTTCGTAGTTATTAAGGTCGACAGGAGTAAATCTTAGGGTGTATTCCGTGCCTTCTTCACTCAAAGGAAGCAACTTGGTTAACTCTAGTTTTTCTTCCCCCAAATAGACTTCCAACGTGCCCGTTAGGTTTACAAGCGTATCAACGGAGTTGGTTGCGGTATAGGTTAAGTCTAGGTCGTCCAAATTGTCGCCGTAACTTATAGTTACGCTACTTGCGTTATCTTGTCCGCGCTTTACTATGGGAGTGTTCTTGTTTATTTGGAAATCGATAGAAAGTCCGCCGATTCTTTCGCCCTTAGTTATCTCGCTACCATTGTTTATGCGATAAAAGAATTCGCAAGTGTAGTTAAATTCACCTGCGCGGATAGGAGCGGAAACTATGTCTTCCAGTCCTTCCGACTTAACGTCTATGGTTTCGCCGGAAACGGTGGTGCCGGTATAACGGTGCGTAACGTAATATATGCCGGTGTATGCCGTAGACCTTACTACGGGACCGTTGGGAGAACCGGAATATTCATAATAGTTTTCCGCATTTTGAACGACGTTTATGATTTGGAATTCCGCCTTGTAGTTGGGTTTTTCGCCGGAAGGTATATCTACGGCCTTTCCTAAGTCGATGGTAAGTCCCTCGATATTTTCGCCACTGACGCCTACTTTCTTCCAACCCAGAAAGTAGTATCCGCTCTTAGGCTCTGCGGTAAAACTGATACTATCGCCAAAACCTAGAGTAATTTCTCGTTGACCGGCAGTTAAATCAAGTTGGTTTCCACCTGCGTCTTTAATGATACCGCCGTTTGTAGAATCTATGGTAACTACGACTTCTTCAAACCAAAGTTTGAGTTTGAACGTCATATTACCTTCGACTTTTGATTCGGCTACGTTTTCGCCCAGCGTAGTCTTACTATCAAACGCAGTATGGGTTGCGTAGTAGGTAATTCTGATTTCATTACCGTTTGCGCTATCAAGATGTGTTTCTTCGGAAAGTATTCTATCTTCGTAGTTGGTGTTTGCGGTAGAGAACTTACCGCTTCCCGTCATTGCGCCGCTTACCGTATATCCTGCGTCCTTTACGCTTGCCGTGCCTTGCAACGTTTCATAAGAGTTGCTTCCGCTTGCAAGTAGCGTTGCCTTTATTCTTCCGCTTTGCACTGCGCTCCATAAGTCGCCGGAGAGCGTTATGACAGCCGTTTGCTCCGCTCTTGCAACCGCATTAGCAGGGTTGGGCGCATTGTCCCTAGCGAGAGCAACGTCGCTTAGCGTGATGCTTGCTCCGGTTTCCATTTCTTCCGCAAAGGTAGCGATAGTTGCGTCCGTTGCGCTAGAAGTGTTTATGCTCTCTTCTGCATAAGCAATAGTTGCGCCACCAAGAGAAGTGAACGCAAGACAAAGGCCTAGCGACAATACCATCGCCAGCGCAAGAGTTAGTTTGATTACTTTGTTGAAATTTATGTTTTTAACCGGCATCATTATACTTTCCGTCATATAATATTTTATTTGTGCCTACGTGCGCGTAGGAAAAATGGGGCAAGTTCCCCATTAGTGTTACTATTCTACCATATACGCGCGTAAACGCGCTACATTATTACGCGCGATTTTACTAAAATATTACCGTGCGGGAGAGCGTGCGCGAACAATATCTTGTGTTTTCCGACAAATCGTAGCGCAAGAAGGCGTTTTAAGATTGCAAATTAGGCGCTTTAATCCGCCTTTATCTCTACGAAAAACTGCCGTAGCGTTTTTGAGCTCATACGCAAAAAAAGGTACTTGTCGAGCAGACGACGGTGTGATATAATAAGTCTATAATACACAAGGAAGGTCTATCGGCTATTTGCGATTTTTGGTAGCCATAGATACTAAAATGGAGCATATATGAGTCTTTTCACTTTTTTCTGGGATAAAATAGTAGAGCCCCAAGACACGGCTAGAATAAAAACGCTACGCGTTCCTTCTCTCTCCGAAAACAATAATATTGCGTACGCAGACGGGGGTAACGCATACCACAAACTAGACGTATATTCGCAAGAAGAAAACTTTAAGCAACCAACGATAATAGATATTCACGGTGGCGGATGGTACTACGGCGACAAGGAACTTAATAGGATTTATTGTCTAAATCTAGCCGAGCGCGGATTCAAAGTAGCAAATCTAAGTTATAGGCTTGCGCCAAACGCCACTCTATTCGACCAAGTAAACGACGTTGCTAACGCTATCAATTATATATATGATAACGCGGACGCGCTGGGCGTAGACGTAAACAACCTATTTATCACGGGGGATAGCGCAGGCGGACACCTAACTTCTCTGATGATAAACCTTACGCACGACGAAGAAATGCAAAAAGCTTTCGGCGTTAAACTAAAAGCGACCTTTAATGCCGTTTGCTACACCTGCCCCGCTCTTTACGTCGCAAAACTAGCAACCACACCCATCGTTAAGTCGTATTTTAAGCCAATTCTTGGTAAAAATGCTAAAAACAATCCCATTTTCCAATTCGTTGACTTTAGAATTGATTTCGCAGGCGACGTCCCCGCTTTGTTTATCACTTGCGACGGCGACTTTATGAAAGGTCAAACCCTAAAAGGCTACGAGCAATATAAAGCAAACGGCAAAACCGCCGAATTGGTACATTTCACAAAAGACAAGCAAATCAACAAACTCGAGCACGTTTACAACGTCATACAACCCGACTGGGAAGAAGGCAAACAAGCTAACGATATGACCGCCGAGTTCTTTAGGAAATACGTTAAATAATTTTTATACACACGCTTGACACGATAAAAGCGGTTAGTATATAATCTGTTTAGATAGTTAACCAAACTATACACTCTCGTAAAGGAGATAGAAAGACTATGACAAATAAGTTCAAAGCATATTTAGAAAACGAATTCCGCGCTATACCACCCACCAAAGGAGCAATGGAATTCCGCAAAGAAACTCTAACCCAACTAGAAGAGTTTGCCCAAGACGCAAAAATAAAGGGTATGACGGATGAAGACGCAATATATCATCTTGCAATAGACAGTCTTGGCAACTTCCAAGAAACGCTAGCAAAGTTCAATGAAGAGTTGCACACTCGCTCAAAGAAAAATGCAATAAAGCTAACTTCTACCGCGCTAGTTTCCATAACCGTAGTTATCGTCCTTGGACTATACCTTGCTCTCTCTTTGTTGCACGTTATCCCGTGGAGCACAAGTTGGCTAATCCCCGTGGGCGCTATCTTTACCGCAATCATCGGCGCTCTCGTAACAATTGGCGTAAAAGTTGCGTCAAGACGCTCTTTCGTAATACCAAGAATAAATCTTGCGATATCAATAATTCTTGCGTCAACCTTTGTATTCCTAGTACTCCTTATGCTAACGAAAGTAAACTACCATTACTTTACCTTCCTTGCAATGGTAATGGTAATACTGCTTGCCGACACTTCCATAGCGTTTGCAACAAAGTCAAAGCTCGCATTCATAGAAAGTTTGTTTACTCTACTC
Organism: Candidatus Stercoripulliclostridium sp.; assembly: GCA_045634605.1. GTDB lineage: Bacteria > Bacillota > Clostridia > Christensenellales > DTU072 > Stercoripulliclostridium_A. Next base: position 4,178 of record JAZRAN010000216.1, read on the forward strand.
GTTAGCTCCGCTCTTCTTTACGTTATGCTTGGCATCGGTAAAGTTATGCCTTGGCATCCCGGCTGGCTACTCCCCGCCCTTACGGCTCTCTTTGACGCAAGCGGAATAATCACGATGCTCGTTCACCGCTCCAACAAAAAGAAGGCTCCCAGGGTAAAAAAGAACGCCGTAAAGCCCACGGACGTAGACGACAGGTATTACACCGAGTGGTAATAATAACATTGATTTAGGCTACCATAATTTACGATTAGGTAACCTATTCTTAAAATAAAAATAACTAGCCCTTGACGATTATGAAAAAGAAACAAAAAATAAAAGCTGAACTTTGGGACAAAATGCAGTACCTTTTCCGCAACTATTACGACAGAATGGTACACGCAGTTTTGTATTACGACGGACTCATAGATATACCCACCTTAAAGACCGTCCTTGTTGCCACAACGGAAAAAGTCCCCGTCCTTCACTCCAGTTTCCACGATAGCGCAATCGACCCTTATTGGGTTGTAGAAGACTACACCATCGACGACATCCTAACCGTAAAAGACGTTGCAAAGGACGAGTTAGAAAACGAAATAGAAACCTTTATTACCTATTCTATTCCGGTTGATTCCAGAGTGCAATTCAAGATGGCAATCTTTAACACCGACGGCAAATCTACGCTTTGTATGATAGTTAATCATATGTGCTTTGACGGCGGAGACTTCAAGTATTTCCTAAAGCGCCTTGCGTCAAACTACAACTCCGTCCTGGGCGGAGCGCCTGTAATCGACATCAAAACCGGCTCTCGCTCATACGACCAAGTTTATACAAAACTAGATGAAGAAGACAAAGAAGTTGCTAAGAATCTCTACAAGAATATTTCTCAAGTTAAAGACGAGCACTACTTCCCCTTGTCCCCAAATTCGCCCGAAGACAAAAGTATGATTAACCGCTCAAAAGTCGATGCGGAAACCTTCGCTAAGTTTAGAAAAATAGGAAAACATTACGGAGTAACCGTCAACGACCTTATGCTTGCAGTTTATATGCATAGCCTTTATGAATTCGGCGGATATCCCGCAACCGACACCGTCACCATTCCTTGTATGGTCGACCTAAGAAGGCATATAGAAGGCGGAGAAGAAGCAGGCGGACTAACCAACCATACGGGCTTTATGCAATGTAGCGTAGAAGGAGTCGGCGCAAACGTAAACGAAACTCTCATAAAAGTATTGCACTCCGTAAGAAAATCCAAAAAAGACAAGTATATGGGGCTATATTCTCTCCCCCTACTAAAACTTGCTTATACCATCCTACCCTACGCAATAAGCGAAATCGCCATAAAAATCGGTTATCTCAACCCCCTTATCGGTATGTCCAATATAGGTGTCCTAGACCCCAACAAACTAGGACTTTCCGGACTACAACTCGTTGATGGATTTATGACCGGCGCAGTAAAATATAAACCTTATATGCAACTCGCCTTAACTTCACTAAACGGCGAGCTTACTATGACGATTGCAATCAAAGGCAACGAAAAAGACCGTGAAAGCGTACAAGAATTCTTCCGTATAATCCATAAAAACATCGACGAATTTATTAACCACAACGCCCAATATGCGGAATAACAAATCAAAAATAAAGACGACCTTTTAGGTCGTCTTTTTTGTTGCGTCTTCTATATAAAATCACTATGCCTTAGGGCAATTTTGCCTATTCCTTTAACAAGACTTTCTTCTACTCCCAAAAGCATTGCTATTGCGTTTTGCTCGGAAAGAATTGTTTTCGGCGCTTCTTCAGTTTCCGTAACGAAAACGTCTTGCTCTCTTACAACTATTTTAAGTCTTTCGCGTCCTTCTATTTCTACAACCGTATCCACGTCTTCAAGTGCGCCTTGATTTTTACCGAGCAATAAAAGTTTATAGATTAATTTTTGATAATCCATAACCTTATATTTTACCGTGGATACAACGGAATATTCTTCACACACCCTTTGCATAGCTTCCTTTAATTCCACTTCGTTAGGCAACACTTCCACCATCAAATTAGTTGCCTTCTTATATCTTTTGTAGGCGCTTACGCAATCAATGTAATCTTCTACCGAGCCGTCCTTGACGTACAACCTTTCAAGGACGTTCGCGCCAAAAAACTTTCCACCCGCAAAGCCAATGGTTTCTCCATCCTTCTTAATTAAATACGCCTTAGAAAACCAGTTTCTCAAAGTATCGCTTTCCGTACTAAGCGGTGTAACGTTACGCTCACGAGCGCCCTTTGCGAGCTCGTCTATTGCCATAAAGTCTTTTTTCGTTTTTGCTTTTATTATGGAGTATGGGTTACTATTTTCGTACTTTTTGATACTCATATCACTAACTTTATATGAATACGTAACGCCGGTGGGATAAAAACCAAAATGCTCGTAGCGGTGCCTTCTTCCGGTTAGATACATAACTTCGCACTTGCCTTCGTACTCCTTAAAAACGTGGTTAAGCATGGTTGTCATAATACCCTTGCCACGCATGGTTTTTTTTGTCGCAACCATCCCTATACCTACTCCATTGAAGACTACGTCACCTACGCAAATGTCTTGCGGATAGGCGCAAATGCCACCCACAAGCATACCGCCTTCTTCCACTATATAGTGGTACTCCATACTATTTTTATCCTTACCGTAAAGACTGGGTATCAAACTCGGAAAATGACGATGAAAAACTTTATTCAAAAATTTTATAACTTTCTTTTTCTCTTCTTTTTTGGGTATTCTAATTTCCATAACAACTCCTTATTTGTTTATTATAGGACTAATTTTATTCGCTACAATAGCGCTAACGATTGCGCTTGCAATATCAATAGGTAAGAATATCAAACTGCCGGTCAATACCGCTTGCCACAAACTCACGCTTGCGCCCGTATAGACGGGTATATTCGCAACTTGCGTATACAACGCATCCGCTACTTGCATATAAAAATTGGACATAAAATAAAAATAGATTACGCCAATTACGTGTATAACCAGTACGGCAACAAGATTACAAACAATTCGCCTTGCTAGTCCTTGCTTGCAAATTCCGGCAATCATACCGGCGAAAGTAAACCCCAACAAATAGCCAAACGTAGGATATAGAAAGTACGTTATTCCACCGCCTGCGCTAAAAATCGGAAGACCTATAAGCCCTAATATCAAGTAAATAAGCGGAGCAAAAAAGCCAACTCTTTTACCACAAAGCGCTCCGCCCAAAAGAACGAAGAGCGTTTGTAAAGTAATGGGTACGGCTCCTATAGGTATTCTTATGAAACCACCCACAACTATAAGCGCAGTAAAGAGCGCCGTCCTTGCTAGCGTTTTAACTCCTACTTTTCTAGACACAAACTTACTTCTCCGTAATATAGAGTTTCTTCCTTATGGTCATCAAGATACTCAACGAGCAACCTACACTCGTCGTCAATATTCTTACATACGGCGCGTCTGTCTCCGCTATCACGCTTGACGATGACGTTTCTACCAATCATAATTGAAAGCTCGCGATATCTAGCCACGACTTCATTTTTATCAAAATTATGGTAATATGCCAAAAGCTTATTAATTACCATTGCAACGAGCTTGTTCTTTGCGTTAGCCACGCCCGCATCTATTGCGCAAGCGATATCCTTTATATCGTCGGGATATCCGCCCATAGGAGTGTTGACGTTAATCCCAACGCCTACTACCGCATAAGCAACGGAGCCACTTTCAAAATCTATGCTTGCTTCCGTAAGTATGCCGGAGCATTTCTTGTTTCCAATATAAACGTCGTTTACCCACTTTATTCCAGCCCCAACTCCAAACAATTCGTTTATACTTTCGCATACCGCAAGCGCGCTAAGCACCGTTAGATACTCCGTAACAAGAGCCTTCTTCTTAGGACGCAAAAGGATGGAAAAGTATACTCCACCGCAAGGAGAAAAGAAAGTCCTTCCCTGTCTTCCTTTCCCACCATCCTGCATTTCTGCAACGGCAACCAGCCCTTCTTTTCCGCCTTCGCTTCCTTTTTTGAATAAATACTTGTTCGTGGAATCTATGGTTTGGAATACTTCTAACTCTATTTTGGAATCCTTATTAAGAAGTTTTTGTATTCCAACAAGGGAAACCTTATCATCTTCTTCTTTTAACATATAGCCTTGATTGGTACGCTTATCTATTTGGTAGCCTTCGTTTTCCAGTCCCTTGATTGCCTTCCATATCGCATTACGAGAAACTTCCAAAGTGAATGCGATTTTTGCGCCGGAAACGTAACGTCCACGATTTAACTCTAAAAAACTTAGTACTTTTTCTTTTAGCATATCTCACCTTTACCATATAATTGTACGAAAATCCACACGCATTGTCAACCAACAAATAAAATTTAGCTAACAATCGATTTACGTTTTCTTTACTAAAGTTGCATATTTACAAAGCAACGCTCATATGGTATAATAATTACATCATAAAACCATAGGAGATTAAATTATGGCAAAAGCAAAGAAAGATTACTTCGGTTTAGATAGTACCGTCAGCTTAATTCTCGCAATCATCCCTGTTAGCGCATGGATTCTTGGCGTACTCACTCGCTTCAAAGAAGGCAACATCATAGCGGCCCTAATCCGTTTGTTCGGTGGATTTAATATTATTTGGATCATCGACCTATTTATGATGATTACCAAAGGTAGCATTTGGAGATTGCTAAAATAGTGAATTAAACAAATAAGGGAGCAAATGCTCCCTTATTTTTTGTCCTTACTCCACCGACTCCTAGAATCGGTTTTCCCTAACCCACTTTTCCATCTCTTCTCTGTCGCAATCCAACACCGAGCTTTTTAGGGTGATAAGCGCTCTTTCAAAGTCTTCCGACTTTAACTTCTTGCTTTCATTTGCGTCGAGTATAACTCGCCTGATGGCATTTTCCTTGGCTTTTTCGCAAAGATAATCTACGTCGGCGCCGTTGTAGCCTTCGGTTAGCCCTACAAACTTCTCTACGTCCAAATCTTCTTCCGTAGGTACTCCGATAAGCCTGCCGTCTATAATGTTTCGTCTTGACTTTTCGTCAGGCAACGGAACGTAAATCTTTTCATCAAATCGTCCGGGGCGCAAAAAGGCTCCATCCAATTTCCAAGGCTTATTGGTTGCCCCTATAATAAGTATTTTGTTGCGCTCTTCACTTGCTCCGACGCCTTGCATTTGCGCAAGAAATTCGGGCACGGAACGCTCCATAGCGCTATTTTCTCTTCTGCTCGTTGCGTACGCTTCTATTTCATCAAAGAAAATTACTGCGTTTTCACAAGCTCTTGCGGACTCGAATACGTCTCTTATGTTTTGCTCGGTTTCACCAAACCATTTACTGCCCAAATCCGAGCATTTTACGGAAAAGAAAGTTGCTCCCGTTTCGTGCGCGATAGCTTCCGCTATAAGCGTTTTACCCGTTCCCGGAAGTCCATAAAGAAGGATACCGCCACCCGTTCTCTTTTTGAACATTTCGTACACTTCCGGGAACTTTTGCGGATATATAACCTTATACATTACCGCTTGCTTTACGTCTTCTAGCCCTGCGATATCGTCAAACGTAGTGCTAGGGACTGCGCTTTCTGCAAATTTTGATTCACTCTTCTTGTCCTTTTTGGCTTCTTGCATTGCTAACGCCTTTTGCTTGGATTTTTCAAACCTAATGTGATTTTCTATCTTCTTGATTTCTTCTACGATATCAAAAATCCAATCTTGCGTTACGCCCTTAGCGTCACCGCCCCTGTGTGCAGATAACTCGGTAAGTCTTCTCGCCGCGATATCCAAGCTATTTGCGGCAAGATTCCAATCTTCTTTTGCGATAGCGATTAACGCTCTACCATAATAACGGTCAAATTCAATTTTAATTGCGCTTAATTGAGCCATAAATTCCTCCAATTCTTTTGTGATTAGACAATATACTGCTTTCTCTAATGATTACTTTTCTTTTTTACACCTCCTAAAAATGCCAAAAGTATCCCTTGCGCATCGCGTCCATACGATAAAAGTTGCGATTTTTCTGCTTTATTAGTTAAATATAACGTCTTTTTTTACTCTATTGAAAAAGTCCCACGTTTAATGCTACGCAATAAAAATGATATTCCTTAAAATTTATTTATATTTTTTTGCTCGCAAAAAAGGGGCCACGTTAAAATTACGCGCCCCTTAGAAAAAGTCCTTAAAATATTTTGGTTTAATTTTTAATCGTTATTTTAATACGTTTTTATAGCCGTTACCATACTTTACGCATTTGCTTACGCGAGAAAGAGTCGCGGAAGATATGTTTGTTTCCTTTATGATATCGTCATAAGTTTTGCCTGCCATCAACATCTTGGCAGCCTTTATTCTTTGCGCCATAGAGTCGATTTCCTTATAGGTGCAAAGGTCGTTAAAAAGAATTTCCATTTGATTTGCATCACTTATTGATGCGAGCAATTCGTACAATGCTCTTGCATCTTCTTTATCGTTTGACATAGCTATTCTCCTTCTTTATTAGAAAGTCCTTTTAGGAAGGCTTGTAGTTTTTCCGACTTAGGATTATCAAAGACTTCCGTAGGCGTACCCATTTCTTCCACGATGCCGTCAACCATAAACATTACTTTGTCGCTTACGCTCTTTGCAAAGCCCATTTCATGAGTAACGATAATCATGGTGATACCTTCTTTTTCTTTGAGCTCTCTTATAACCTTGAGTACTTCTCCGGTAAGCTCGGGGTCAAGCGCCGACGTCGGCTCGTCAAAGCAAAGGACGGATGGTTTTAGCGCCATTGCTCTTGCTATCGCCACACGCTGACATTGTCCGCCGGAAAGTTGGCAGGGATACAAGTTCATTTTTTCTTCCAAGCCGACCTTGATTA
>JAZRAN010000217.1:0-1680 GCA_045634605.1 Candidatus Stercoripulliclostridium sp.
GAGCAATTCATTTTTATACCGGAAGACGACGAAGGCGCAATACTAATGTATAAGACGTCCACGATGCGTTCTTACGTATATGGATTTGAAGTAGACGATGACGGCGTAACTCGCGCGTCCGTTGCAAGATGCCCGTTTGAAGAAAACGGTGACGAGTACACGCTCAGGACGTATTTTGAGCGCGCCGAAGAGTTATTTAGGAATTTTTCCACCATACTAAAAGGCATTAGCGGACAAGGCGTAAGGTTCGATTACGACCACGTTAACACAGATATTGACGCTATCGTTATTTGGTTAAAAACGGCAAACAAGTATCTTTTCTTTACAACTTTGGATACCGAAACTCGACTAAAAGAGTTTTGTAAGGCGTTGGAACTGGAAGTTTACGCAATGGAACTTGACGTCCGTGTAACCCAAAAAGTAAGGGACTCTATGGAGCAAAGCCAAAAGGAATATTACGTTAGAGAGCAAATAAGGGCTCTTGGCGAAGAAATAGGCGACGATGATGAAGAAGGACAATATCTACAAAAGATAGACGCCCTAAATACTACGGAAGAGAACAAAGAAAAGTTCCGTAGGGAAGTAAGAAGGCTCCGCCGTACTGCTCCGTCAAGTCCCGATATGGCGCTACTAAAGAATTATCTTGACACCATTATCGAGCTACCCTGGGGAGTGTATACCGAAGACAACGAAGACCTAAAGGTTGCGGAAAAGGTACTAAACGAAGACCACTACGGTTTGGAGAAAGTCAAGGAAAGGCTACTTGAAGCGCTTGCCGTAAGGAAGTTAAGCAAGGAAGGCAGAAGTCCTATAATTTGTCTTGTTGGCCCGCCCGGAATAGGTAAGACTTCTATTGCGAAGTCTATTGCAAGGGCTATGAACAAGAATTACGTTCGTTTGAGTTTCGGTGGTGTGCGTGATGAAGCGGAAATCCGTGGACATCGCAAGACCTACGTAGGCGCAATGCCGGGAAGAATTATAACTTCTATTCAATCGGCGGGCAGTATGAATCCCATATTCCTTATGGACGAAATCGACAAGATGGCATCGGACTATAAAGGCGACCCCGCCAGCGCGTTACTTGAAGTTTTGGACCCTGCGCAAAACGTAAACTTCCGTGATCACTTCTTGGAAGTGCCGTTTGACCTTAGCAAAGTTTTGTTTATAACCACCGCTAACACGCTAGATACCATTTCTCGTCCCTTGCTTGACCGTATGGAAGTAATAGAAATGACGGGATATACTGCGCCCGAAAAACTCCAAATTGCACTTCGTTATCTAATTCCGAGAGCGATAGAGCAAAACGGCGTAGAAGAAAAGTGGCTATCTATTTCCAAGGATGCGGTAACGGAAATTATAGACTACTACACTCGTGAAGCGGGCGTTAGAACGCTAGAAAAGCAAATAAATAAGATAGTAAGAAAGGTAGCTCGCAAGTTTGTAGAAAACTCTCGCGCGCGTAAAGTTAAGATAAATAAGGATAATATAAAGGACTTCCTAGGCGAGCCGATAGTTGCTCGTTCCAAGGGAGCAAGGGAAGACGAAGTCGGCGTAGTAACGGGGCTTGCGTGGAGCGCGGTAGGTGGCGATACTATGGACGTAGAAGTTTCCTACTCCAAAGGTAAGGGCAACCTAATTCTTACGGGAAGTCTTGGCGACGTCATAAAGGAAAGCAAGGCG
>JAZRAN010000218.1:0-2002 GCA_045634605.1 Candidatus Stercoripulliclostridium sp.
ATTTTGCATTAAAAAAGACAAGCTTTTGCTTGCCTTTTTCTCTTACTTTTTAACAATTATTTTTTTAGCATTCTTACCTATCATCCCATACGTATTAGCGCCTTTTACTATGTTTAGGTTAGAATAGTTATAAATGGTGGCTAGGCGATTGCATCCAAGGAAAGAAGTGCTTTCTATTTCCGTGAGTGAAGGGGGAAGAAGAATTGCTTCTAGGTTTTGGTCATAGCTAAACGCCGCCTCCTCTATTTTTTGCACGCTTGAAGGCAGTATTACTTGCTTTAGGTTAAGCCCAAAAGAAACGCTACCCATACCTATTGTTTCTACGCCTTCGGGGATGCGTAATTCTTTGTCCGACTTGCCACACGCATATTGTATGAGTTTTTTACCGTATAGTCCGTATAGGCTACCGTCTATAGTAATAAGGCATCCGTAAGGGTCGTTTGAGCGTATTTCCTTGAGCGTGGTATTGCCAAAGAAACACCCTACTGCCAGACTCATTACTTTTGATGGAATACTAAAGAAAGTATCCTTTTTACCAAGCGCGTATTGGACTAGCTGCTTGCCGTCTTTAGTGTATAGGTTGCCGTCTATGGACGTATAATTTTTGTTCTTGCTATCAACGGTTATAGACTCCAAACTTTTGCAACCGATAAACCCAGGCGTTATTATATCTTCTACGCCGGCAGGGATATGTAGAGTCTTTAGGTTTGCGCAAAACTCAAATGCGTGCGGATGAATTTCCTTTAGCGTTTCCGGAAGATACAGCTCTTCTATGCTATTGCAACAATAAAATGCGTATTTGCCTATTGCCGTTACGCCGTTACCCACTCTTACTACCTTGCCGTTACCACGGTATGTTATGAGTTTCCTATCTACTACTAGGAAATTGGGGTTTTTTGATTGGTTAACGTGCACTGCGTCCGCATTTTTTGCAACATAGCCGAAGGTATCCGCGCCCGCTTTAATATCAAGGGCGGAGAGATTATATACGTTCTTTAGCTTGGGACAATTCCAAAATGCGTTTGCGCCTATGGCGGTTAGGTTGGGCGAAAGCAATATTTCTTCCAGCGCCGTACAATTTTGGAAGGAATTATAACCTATCGTCTTTAGGTTATCGTTCATATATACCTTTTTTAGAGCCGTTGCGTTAGAAAATCCGCTATCGCAAACACCTTCTACAAAATCGTAAAAATAAAATCTTTCTGCCTTTTTGCCGGGCGCATATTGGAAAAGCATCTTGCCGTATTCGCTATATAAATTGCCATCCGCGCTTACAAAATAGCCGGTTGTATCGTTGACTTCTATGCTTTCTAGGGCAGTATTTCCCCAAAAAGCATAGTAAAAAATGTTGTTAACCGTGCTTGGAATAATAAATTTCTTTTCCTTTTTGCCTACTGCGTATTGTAGCAACCTTGCGCAGTCCTTACTATATAGATTGCCGTCAACGGACTTGTAACTAGGGTTCTTTGCGTCAACCGATATGTTAGTAAGCGATGAACATCCGCCGAAAACTGCCCCGTCTATAAAAGTTACGCTCTTTGGAATAACTATACTTTTCAAACCAGAGCAAAACTCAAAAGCCGAACTCTCTATTCTCTTTACCGAATTTGGAATATCTACGCTCGTCATATTGCGAACATTAAAAAATGCCCTTGCTCCTATGGTCGTAACGGACGCAGGAATGCTAACCGCTCCGCCGCCACCACGATATCTTATAAGTACGCCGTTTTGAACTTCAAAATCGGCGTTCACGTTCCTTGCTGCGCACATAATTTTCTCCATTTTCCCTTAATGAGAATATTATAGCAACCAAGAAGTAAAAATGCAACCCTTGTCCGTATATAATTGCGGTTTGCCTTAAAGCCTAAACTACGTTTATGCCTACTTTCTCCCAAGCGCCTTGAGTATCTCTATCATTTCCGGGGTAAGCATACCTTGGAGCTTTTTTAGGTCGGGATTGGTTGGCTCGTGTGAGTTTGTACTCTCTCCCCTTTTTACTCCA
>JAZRAN010000219.1:0-10267 GCA_045634605.1 Candidatus Stercoripulliclostridium sp.
CTTGGTCTTCAAAACGCTTGCGTTGGTCGATGGGGTCGTTTAGTTCGCTGAACGCGTTACCCATTTCAAAGGAATTCATAAAGAACTCAAAGCGTTCGGTCAATCTCTTGTCGCTTGCCTTTCTCTTTGCAAGGGGAGATACTTCTACGGGATAATCCAATACGAAAGTGGGTTGAACGAGCTTGCATTCTAGTAGTTCATCAAATACTTGATAAAGTAGTTTTCCCCAAGTGGTACCCTTTTCTACTTCTACGCCGAGAGCCTTTGCCTTTGCGATTAGAGTATCCATATCTTCTGCGTTAAAGTCAAGACCGAGCTCTTCTTTAACTAGGTCAACCATAGTTACCTTTCTCCATTCTCCGCCAAGCTCAATTTCCTTGCCTTGATAGTTAAGGGTGGTGGTGCCAAGAACTTTTTCCGCTACGTACTTGAATAGTCCTTCCGCGATTTCCATCATACCATAGTAATCGGTGTATGCTTCGTAAAGCTCGATGGTGGTAAACTCGGGGTTATGCTTGGTATCCATACCTTCGTTACGGAATAGTCTGCCCATTTCATAAACCTTATCAAAACCGCCTACGATAAGTCTTTTTAGGTAAAGCTCGGGAGCTATACGGAGATACATATCAAGGTCAAGGGTGTTGTGGTGAGTGATGAAGGGGCGTGCGTTTGCGCCACTGGGAATGGTGTTAAGGATAGGAGTATCAACTTCTACGTATCCCCTATTATTTAGGTATTCGCGGATAGCGGTTATAATTTGAGAACGCTTGATGAAAGTGTCCTTAACTTCGGGATTGACTATAAGGTCAACGTAGCGTTGACGATAGCGTATATCTTGGTCTTTTAGTCCGTGATACTTTTCGGGAAGGGGTAGCAAGGACTTGGAAAGGAGCGTATATTTTTCCGCCTTAATGGAAACTTCGCCCTTATGAGTGGTGAATACTTCGCCTACTATACCAACAATATCACCAATATCAAGTTTTTTGAAGCTTGCGTATGCTTCTTCGCCGAGAGCGTCTATTCTAACGTAAGATTGGATTAGGTCGCTTCCGTCTTGAATATGAATAAAGCTTGCCTTACCCATAACGCGCTTGGACATAATACGGCCTGCGATAGATACGATTTTGCCTTCGTAGTCAGCATAGGAAGAAAAGATATCCTTTGCTTTTGCGGTTACTTCGTACTTAACTTGCTCATAGGGGTCTTTGCCTTGAGCCTTAAGGTCGTTGAGCTTGCCGTGACGGACGGCTATAATTTCGTTTATGTCTTGTACTTCTTGGACTTGTTGATTAGCGTTGTTGTTTTCCATAATTTTTCCTTATTTGCTTATGCCTAGTATGGTAAGAGTAATGTTTGCTCCGCCGGGAACCTTGAAGGTTACTTCATCGCCCTTCTTGTGGCCGATGAGAGCTGCTCCCAAAGGAGATTCATAACTAATAATATTGTTAGCGGAATCTACTTCGATGGGGTGCAAAATCTTAAAGACTTCTGCATCTTCTTCGTCGTCGCCGTCATATAGTACTTTGACGGAGTTTCCGATTTCTACTACCTTAGTGCCTAGAAGACTGGTGTCGATAGGATATGCGTTGGAGAGAATTTCTTCAGTCTTATAGATGTCGATTTCAAGTTTTTCTTGAGCGTCTTTTGCCGCAGTGTACTCAGCGTTTTCACTCAAATCGCCGAATTCTTTAGCAGTTTTGAGAGCAAGAGCTACTTCTGCTTTGCCGGTCGTTTTGAGATAACGAAGTTTTTCGGTTAATTCATCAAACTTCTTTTGAGTTAGCGGTATTTTGTTTTCCATAGTTACCTCCATTTAGTCCTTTGCGGACAGCGGACTAAATTATATATTATATAATTAATTAAGTCAATAATATTTTTGGCTTTTTTACTTTCTTTTCTACCTATTCTTCCCTATTGAGAACGATATTAAGAATTTTATTTTTTTATTTAGGCGCCCTTAACATTATAATTTGCGGAGCGATACCGCTCCGCAAACCATCGTGCTTGGGTTGTTAACTTTAATTATGCAAGTTTGCTTAGCGAGCTAATAAAGGTCTTTTCTTCTTGGGGGATTACGACCATTTCCTTTTCTTTGGAATACTCTACTATGGGAGCAATGCTTGCCTTGTCGCTCTTTTCTGCGCTTATTACGGCTACGCTAACGGTGTCGCCTGCAAGAAGTTCTACCATTATTTCGCCATATGCCTTTGCGAGCGCAAAGGGAACGAGTACGCTTTCTTCTTTGGTGAGCTTATCAAGTCTTGCCTTGTTCTTGCCTGCAAGCATAAGTACTAGCTTGCCGTCTTCCGCTTTGTCGATATAGTAACGATTTCTGCTTGCTAGTTTTACGATAGCGTTTGCTCTTTCTATAATGAGAGCGGAAAGGTTGCTTGCTATGAGCGCGCCTTCCTTGATTGCGCTACTTAGGTCTTCTATGCCCTTAATCTTGCCTTGTACGAAAGCGAGAGCTTTGTTGGAATTAAGGAGTTCCGCATAGTTGTATTCCATACTTTCTAGTACGGCTTTACCGTTGCTTAGCGCCAAAACCGCTTCTACTTCTTGAGCGTGTAGATTTTCTAGTAGTTGAACGTTGGCTTCGTAGTTTTCATAGTATCCGATATGAGCGTTGATGGATTCGTTTAGGTTCTTTATTTCATCACGAGTTACCGCTACGTCTTCGTCATAAGCGAATATCTTAGCCTTTACGTCTTCTAATTCTGCGTCATCCATAACGATGGACTCAAGGTCTTTTTCCGTCTTGATGCCGATTTCATCAAATCTCTTTTCGTATTCTGCGTAGAGAGCAGCAACGGTATCTTGCGCGCTTTCTAGGGATGCAACGCGAGCAATGATGTTTTCGCGGAGCTCGTTACGAGCTTCTTCCATATCGCTTACTACCTTCTTTAGACCTTGCAAACGTACCTTTGCTCTTTCTTTGGTTTCTTCCGCCTTGTCGATTTCTACGCAAATTGCAGATAGGAAGTCGCTGTATGACTTGGTTACTACTTCGCTGTAAGAAAGTTCTTGTCCGCCGTCCGCTACTACGATAGTCCTTGCAAGTAGCGCGTTGAGTCTTGCGCTTACTTCGTCTAGGTTTGCCTTAACTTCCTTCGTTTCGGCTTCCTTAGCTTCCATTTCAAGCTCAATCTTTTCGTATTCACTTTCGGTTACTTGTAGCTCTTGTAGTAGAGTGATAGCGTCCTTTTCTTTGTAGAAGGATGCCATTGAGTCGTATGCGGACTTGCTTTCTACTAGTAGCGCTTCTATTTCCGCAGTAATTTCCAATTCTCTAGGTAGAAGTACGGTATCGATATTCTTAATTTGTTCTACGATTAGGTTGTTAGCTTCGCTAACCTTAATGAACTCAGCCTTCTTCTTGTTGTAGTAGTCAACCTTTTGGATGAGAATATTGGAGTCGCTTATAGCCTTGCGAGCAAGGTCGAATAGTTCCTTTATGCTATTTACGTTATACTCTGCAAGAACGCTATTGATTGCCTTTTCGTGTTCTGCCTTGGTAGCAATTAGGCTTTCTAGATATTGACTGGAAACAGAGCTTGCGGCTTGATATTTACCGATACTGGTTTCTGCGCCCATAAGAGCGTCGTCATCCTTTTTGATTTCCCCTTCTACCGCTTTGATTTGGTCGTCAAGCGCCTTGGTATCACGTAGGGGTAGGTCTTTCTTGTGAGCAACGAATCCGTCGCAAACGGGACAACGAGTGCCGTATGCGATATCGTTGGAGATATCTCTCAAGCGGTTAAAGCTCATATATTCCATAAGCTTTTCGTTGAGTAGGTCAAGTTTATCTTGTAGCTTACCACGGTGAGTGATAACTTCCGCTCTGCGTTTGGTTAGTAACGCAAGCTTATCCGCGTAACCTTCCGCCGCCGCTTTTACGCCTTCTATCTTCTTGTTAACTGCGTCAAGAGATACTTCGTGGTCGGAAACGAACAAGTGCTTGGTGTATAGGGTTTGCTTATAGAGAGCGTCTTGGTTGATGGTGTCTTGTACGCTTCCGTTTGCGCCCTTGAGTTCATTTTCTAGGGTAGTAACTTCGTTGTTGAGTTTCTTTGCCTTTTCTGCGTACTCAACGTTCTTTTCATATAGGTCCGCTCTTCTCTTTTCTAGAGCTTCTACTCTATCTTGGCAATCTTTTAGGGAGCTTTCTAGTTGAGCAACGTTGCCTTCTAGCACTGCGCCGTCTTGAACCGCTCTCTTGTATTCTGCGTTTTCTCTAATTGCAACCTTTCTGTCCGCTAGTTCTTGTACTCTCTTTATTAGAGCATCGTAGTCGGCTTGTAGAGCTGCTTGCTTTTCGCTTAGTTCTTTGATTTCCGGAGCAGTTTCCGCATAGTAACTTTCTATGGTTTCCTTAATCTTAACGTTCTTGGGATTTACGGAGCCTTCCTTGATGATTTCTCTCATCTTTGCGTTAAGTTCGGTTGCTCTTATGTTTGCCGCTGCGAATTCGTCGCCAAGGAGTTTTACGCTTGCGTATCCTTCTTGTAGTTTTGCTTCAAGAGCGTCCATTTCTTCGGTTTGAGCAACGATGCTTGCTTCGGTTTCTTCTAGGCCACGCATAGTTTCTTGGTACTTATAGAATACTTGCGCGATTTCTTTGCCTTGTTCACTCTTTGCAGCGGCTTCTGCAAGAGCTTCCATATCGCCTTGCAAAGCAAGAAGTCCTTCCATCTTTGCGTTAGCGTCGTTATAAGCGTCTAGCTCTTCGCGGTATTTTTCCGCGTTGAGAATTTCCATATTAACTTCTTCTATTTGGTTACGGAGCGCATCTAGAGAAATTTTTTCGTTATCAACTATGAGTTGTTGTTCTTTTATTTGGTCACGACTTACGGGCTCTATGCCGTCAACGTAAGTGAGAAGGTCTTCTTCTTCCGCTTTTAGCGAAGTGAGTTTGCTTACTACCTTTTGGGAAGTTGCAAGCGACGCTATTTGTTCCGCTACGAAAGACTCGCGAATAGCGGTTGCTTCGCCAAGGGGCGCAACGTAATCTTCATCGATGACGAGTAGCTTTTCGAAAGCATCTTTGTCTAGACCGACTTTACTTAAAAGATATGCGTCTATGTCTTCTTTACCTGCGCCGTAAATTACGCCGGTGTTCAAGTCGCTGAGAGCAACCTTTTCGGAAACGGCGCCACTTTCTTCTCTAACGAGAGCGCGGGTGAGAGAATATTCGACGTCGTCTATCATAAACTTGACGTCTACCACAAGGGGCAAGTCGTAAGAAGCGGGGTCTACGCTACCATAAAAAGCAAAGCCGAGCGCTTTTACGAGAGCGGTTTTGTCTGCGTCTTGCAAAACTACGCAACCTGCAGCTTTGTTGCCAAAGTCGTAGGTTTCTTCGCGACTGGTGATACCTTGGAATACCAAATTGATGAGTTTCATATGCTCCTCCGTAATGTTTATATACTTGTGCCGACATTTTTTTGACACACTATATGTTGTGTTTAACAAATTTTGCGTATTTTTTTGTACCAAAATTCGTCAAGTTGTGATATATTAAATACCGTCACTCAAAAGGGTAAAACTTCCCCTAGAGCCATAATTATAATAATTATACACTCTAAAATATAATCTTGCAATAGTTAATTTTATATTTTAGGGGAAATTTTTAGGAGACGTATGGGATTTTGTAGTTTAGGTAGGGACTATATCCGCGAAGGATACACCCAAATCGACAACGTATTTTTAGCAAAGTATCTTGCGGATGCAGACGCAATCGACGTAAAGGTCTATCTTTACGGGCTTATGCTTGCAAAGGAAGAAAGAGAAAACACCCTGGAAAAAATAGCTTACGCTTTACGCCTTACCGAAGAGCGTATTATGAACGCATACTCCTATTGGCAAGAGTTGGGACTTGTTACCGTTAGAGAAAATCCCACCTTCCAAATAGTTTATAATTCCGTAAAAGTCCCCGCAACCAAGACGGTGCTTTATAGCGCAAGAGAATTTAGCGAATTCGTTGACGAGTTAAGAAGAGTCTTCCCGGAAAAAATTATTCCCGAGCAAGATATAATCAGATACGTTGAAACTATGAAAACTTATAAAATGGAGCAAAACGCAATGCTCCTTATAGCAAGATACTGCCGTGATAAGCGTGGCACGACCAATACGGCGAGCGTATTGGGACTCGCTTCAAGTTGGGCAAAGCAAGGTCTTACCACAATGCAAGCGGTAAACGATAGACTGGACGAGTTAGAAAGAGATAGCGAAGACTTGCGCCTTGTCTACGCCGAGCTGGGACTAAAGAGCAAGCCCGCGGTAGAAGACCAAGAGCAATTTGCGGAATGGATGAAAAAAGGCTTCCGCTTGGACGCCATTATGACCGCAGCAAGAATTTGCAAACGTAAAGGCGGTATGCAAAGGCTACAAAGATTGATGGACGAGCTATATTCACAAAACGCCCTAACCGCAACGGAAATTAATACCTATCAAAAGGAAAAGGAAGATATCCGCGCCTTTACAAGCGAAGTCATCCGCACCATAGGCACCTACTACGCAACTCTTGATATGCCCATTGAAACTTACGTCAATCCGTGGCTCAAACTAGGATATGAAAAGAGCGCAATTCTTGCGATAGCAAAATTCTGCTTTATGCGTAACGTAAAAACGCTCGATGGAATGCAAGTCGTTATTGATAAATTCTACAAGATGGGCATCGTTACCTTGGACGGCATAAACTCTTACGTTGCCCGCCAAGCAAAGATAGACTCCGCAGTCAAGGAAGTATTGGAAACCGCAGGCGCAGAGCCGTTTGTTTCCAACCGTGACAGAGATTTCTATCGCGCTTTCATAGAAGATTGGGGATTTGAGCACGAAATAGTACTCGTCGTTGCGGAAAACGCAAAAGATAAACCCTTCCCTATGAGCTATATCAACAAAATCCTTCTCATCTTTAAGCAAAACGGCATATTTACCGTAGAAGGCGCAAAGGCTTTCTTTGAGTCAAACTCCGGCGAAGGTCGAGTAAGCGGTAAAAAGAAAGACAGCAAAGATATGGTCATAAAGCAAGTTTATACCAAAGAAGAAATAGATTCCGTCTTCCGTGACGTAAAAGATATCGACTTGGATAATTGGGATATCTAGGAGTAAAATATGTCAAAAGCAAAAAAATACGCGCATCTTGTACTACAAGAAAGAAGATTTAACGAAAGAGTTAGACAAGACGCCCTTTCCGACTCTCTCCTAAAAGACGAAGTTTACTACGCCTTACATTGTGAGCGTGTAGATTTACGCGCCAAAATGGTAAGTTTGGATACCCAAACCGAAGATTATGCCAAAGTACAAGCTCGTTATGACGAAATCGTAGACGCAATGCAAAAAAGGATGGAAGTGCTTGGCGTAAGCAAAGAAGACTTTACTACTCGTTACCATTGTCCCCTATGCAAAGATACCGGTTACGTAGACGGCAACGAGTGTAATTGCCTAAAACAATTGGTATATTCCTACCTTAGAGAGAGTTGCGGAAGGTTAGCAACGGACGAATCCAACTTCGATTCCGTAAACTTTTCCATTTTCCCAAAGGAAGCGCTGGAAAACTACCAACAATTTTACAATATCCTAAAAAGACTCGCGCAAGTTTTCCCCGCAAACAATAGCAAAATAGTGGGCGTTTTTGGTCCGGTAGGCGTAGGAAAAACCTATGGACTATCTATTTTTGCAAACAATCTTATGCAAAAAGGATTCTCCGTAATGGTCCTTAACAGCGCGGAAATGAACGCTATTTTCCTAAAATATCACCTTGCAAAAACGTCCGATAAAATGGATATATGGGAGCCACTAATCGACTGCGACCTACTCGTCCTTGATGACCTAGGCGCAGAAAACAGCATTAGCAACGTTACCGCAAACTATCTGCTCAACCTACTAAACGAAAGGGAAGACAAGACTACTTGCTTTACTTCCAACCTTACCCCGGAGCATTTGAGAGAAAAATACGGCGACAGAGTATTCAGTAGAATGTCCCATAAAAAACGCGCAATGATGTGTATGCTCAACGGAAAGGATTTGCGCCTATCATAATAAATATATTATTCAAAATCACTCTAGGGAGCAACTTTGCTCCCCTTTTTTTGCGCAATTTTTATAAAAAATGCCCAAATATCTACTATATCAAGTAAATAAAAAGTAAATATTATTGACGCGCGCGTGTTTTATATATATTATAAGATTAGCATAGCATAACATAGGAGGAAGGAAATTATGCCCGCTGAACTAAAATATGATATCACTAAGGCTTGTGGTGTTCTAAGCACTTCTGCAAGAGGTTGGACCAAAGAACTCAATTACGTTAGCTGGAACGACCGTGACCCCCGTCTTGACCTTCGTGAATGGGCTCCCGACCACGAAAGAATGGGTAAAGGTATGACTCTTAGCATCGAAGAAGCTAAGGCTCTAAAAGCAATCCTTAACGAACTCGACATCTAGTAATTTTTAGGGAAGGTCGCCTTCCCTTGCTACCAACGACTACGCATAACAAGAACTCGCACGTGCGAGATTTTGTTATGCGCTTTATTTATAAACAAGAATAATCCAAAGGAGTATCTTTATGGAACGCAGTAGATGGTATAAAGACGCCGTTATTTATCAAATTTATCCAAGAAGTTTTAAGGATAGCAACGGCGACGGCATCGGTGACATTAGGGGTATTATAGAAAAACTCGACTACCTACAAGACCTAGGCATAAACGCAGTATGGCTATCCCCCTGCTATAAATCCCCCAATGACGATAACGGCTACGATATTTCCGATTACCGTGACATAATGGACGAATTCGGCACGCTTGATGATTGGAAGGAAATGATCAAAGGTATGCACGCTCGTGGCATAAAGCTCATTATGGACCTTGTCGTAAACCACACTTCCGACGAACATTACTGGTTCCAAGAATCCAAAAAGAGCAAAGACAACCCCTATCGTGACTATTATATTTGGAGAAAGGGTAAGGGCAAAAACGGCAAACGTCCCCCAAACAACTGGACTTCTCGTTTTGGTGGCTCTGCTTGGGCGTATGATGAAACGACGGGAGAATGGTACTTGCATTTGTTCACCAAAAAGCAACCCGACTTAAATTGGGACAACCCCAAAGTTAGAGAAGAAGTACACGCCCTTGTAAAATATTGGCTCGACCTGGGCGTAGACGGATTCCGTTGCGACGTTATTACTTATATAAGTAAAGTGGAAGGTTTACCCGATGGAAAGTGGAATATAGGTATTCGTGGTGACGAACACTTTACGCACGGACCCAACATCCACCGCTACCTAAACGACCTTAACAGAGAAGTGCTTTCTAATTACGATTGTATGACGGTAGGCGAAGCGAGTGGCGTTACCATAGAGCAAGGACTACTCTACACTGCGGAAGACCGCAACGAGCTCGATACCGTATTTACCTTTGAGCACGTCAACTGCGACACCATCGCTCAACTACTTCCCAAAAAGTTCGACCTAGTCCAATTCAAAAAGGTTTTCCGCCGTTGGCAATGGGGACTCTATGGCAAGGGTTGGAATTCTTTGTACCTGGAAAACCACGATCAACCCCGTTCCCTACCACGCTTTGTAGGCGACTACGGCGAGTATCGTAAGGAAGCCGCAAAGATGCTTGCAATCGCGACCCATTTCCACCAAGGCGTACCTTACGTATACCAAGGACAAGAAATCGGTATGACAAACTACCCGTTTAAGAACTTGGACGAATATCAAGACGTTCTCGTTGCGTACGTTAGAAAAGTGCTTGGAGTATTCGAGCCTTTGCTAAAAGGCTTTGCCCACAAAGTCTTCCTAAAGAGAGCAAGGGACCACGCAAGAACCCCCGTACAATGGACTGCCGGCGAAAACGCAGGCTTTACCACAGGTACCCCTTGGATGCCCATAAATCCCAACTACAAGGAAATTAACGTAGAAGAAGCTATGGCCGACCCCGATAGCATCTATAACTTCTATAAACAACTTATCGCATATAGAAAGGACAATGAAATTATTAGAAACGGCGTTTATAAGACCAACTATACTTCGTCCAAAGATATTATGTGCTACGAGCGTTGGTACGAAGGCAAGCGCCTATTCGTAATAGCAAACTTCAAGAACAAAGAAGTAAAGTTCAAAGTCCCCGCAAACTGCGCCTATTCCACTTGTTCGCTTGAAATTGCTAACTACAAAGACAGTCCTTTGACGCTACAAGATACTACTTTACGCCCGTACGAAAGTATGGTATACTTATTAGTATAATAGATTAGGAGTTCATTATGG
>JAZRAN010000220.1:0-1807 GCA_045634605.1 Candidatus Stercoripulliclostridium sp.
ATGGTATTTCCCCGATGAGACTTGCATTGTGCTCCGTTTTTCCAAACCGTTTGTAAACTACGTCAACCTTTGCTCTAAAAGAGTGGCGGAGATTACTCCCGGCAAGAAAACACTTATTGCTCCATACGGCACAAACCTAACTCTAACCAATGACAAATACGTCAAAACGCTGGCAAGTCTAGACGTGGACTTTATTGCATACCAAGACGAAATAGGCGTAAAAAAGACGAGCGTAAATCGTAGCGCAAGGCTCTTCGAAAAGTTGCGCATCGCCCACGATAAAGCGGGTAGAGCAGAACTTTGGGCAGATATAGAACTCTTTGATTTTGAAGGTTTAGTATACCAAAGCGCCCTACTTCCAGCACCCATAGAGCGCATAAGCAAGCAAATAGCAAACGTTGCCCCGTATGCCGACAAAATTCTTGCTTACCAATATCTTGGTCTTATTAACCCTTCGGACTCTCCGTCCTTTGCAGGGCACCCCACTTCTTCCAAATTGTACGCAGACTACCTGGAATACCTAAACAAATAAGGTGATTTATGACAAAAGATTTAACGTCTTCATACGAAAAAAGACAAAAAATTCTTGCGAGCGAATTAGCGCTATGGGAAATTCAAAATGCTTTGAGCTTGGAAGGCATCGCTTTTGAGTACGACTCTTGCGTTACAAAAAAAGAACTTGTTTCCTTGTTTGGCGTTGATGCAAATTCGCTAGACACTCTCCTTTGCGAGCATACGGATGAAATCTCCCCTAATCTTACTTCGTTTGACTTCCGCGCCTTCCTTTCCGTTGCTATGCTACTCAAAGAAAACGATACGGCAAAGCGCATTAGGCTTGTTGCTTTGGACGTCATGATGGACCTAATAAACCAATCAACCGGCGGTGGCACAAAATACGTTGACTGCGCCCCCGTCCCCTACTCGACTAATTGCGAAACCACGGATATTGAGTCGTTACTCAAAGAAAACGAAGACGTACTAGTACGTTTGAAGGAGCGCGCCTAATGAATTATATATCTTTGTCCTGCGCTCAAAAAATACATCAACTGACCATCAAGTATAGCGGTGGCGGAGCATACGAATATTTGGATTTGGGTAGACTTGATAGCGTCCTTGCAAACATACAAAACGACGACTATTACCCCACCTTTGTCGACAAGCTCACGCACCTGTTTTATTGCTCGTGCAAATTCCATTGCTTTGCCGACGGCAACAAACGTATTGCCCTTTCCTTATCCGCGCACTTCCTTCTCATCAACGGCTATACCGACGTAGCAAAGCGCTTTTTAAGGATGACGGAAAACGTTACCTATCACGTTGCCGCGGGAAGAATCGATAAGGAGCTTTTACGTCGCATTCTCTCCGCCATTATGACGGACTCTTATGAAACTGACGAGCAACTAAAATTCGACCTTCTTTACGCAATTAGCGAATAACGGATAGCAAAAAATAAAGAGCCGTAACGGCTCTTTTCTTTTATTCATTTTTTTATAGCTCGTCTGCCGTAAAGAAAAGTGGCATAATCTCCCCTAGCGTATATACGCGAAAATCTTCGGGAGAACCGAGAATTATTTTGAAGTCCGTGGAGCAAAACTCCGTCATTACTTGACGACACACTCCACACGGCGCGCAGTTTTGAGAAAGCGTTTCTCCTTCCTTTCCTGCCACTATTGCAATTGCTTCAAACTCTCTTTCCCCTTCGCTTATTGCCTTAAAGAAAGCCGTCCTTTCCGCGCAATTAGTGGGGGTATAAGACGCATTTTCTACGTTACATCCCGTATAGGTCTTACCGCTCTTTGCAAGAAGG
>JAZRAN010000221.1:0-4590 GCA_045634605.1 Candidatus Stercoripulliclostridium sp.
CCTTTTTCGGTAAGCGCAAAAATCCCCAGCGTCATTTGCTTAAAATATCTGGGATTATTAACGTATTCAACATTACTAATAGTAGTGCTCAAAATCTCGGTATCGATAAGGTATTTTATCTCGTTTGCAAAAATATAGTGCAACTCCGAAGGAATACCAAATCGACTTAATACGTCAACGATTTTTTCTTTTCCCATCGATGACTCTTTTATTAATTCCAAAAGAATATATGCTATACCGGATGCCAACTTGACTTCGCTATATATAATCCTTACGTTATATTCGAATATAGGAAACGGACAGGACGTTTTAATTACTTTCTTAATTTCTTTTCCCATTATTTGCCTCCTATAACGTCGTTTGCGGTGAGAATTCTACCTAGATAATTTATGGTGTCTATAATTTCCTTATATACGAAGAAATTATTTTTGTCGGATGCGTGATTGCCGGATAAATCGGGTAGGTCTATTGCTTGGGAAGAAAGGAATTTTCTTGCCCCTACTATGATAAGTAGCTTTCTTGCCCTAGAATACGCTACGTTGATTCTTTCAAACTGCTTGACAAATTCCGCATTAAAGCGCCTGTCTTTGGGGTTTCTTACCATAGATACTATAATTACGTCTCTCTCATCACCCTGGAAATCGTCGACGGTACTAATGACAAGTCTTTCGTCGTCTTTAGCGGAAAAACCATCGTATTTCTTACCCTTTCTTCGTCTTTGAATAAGTCTTGCTTGGTCGCCATACGTACAAATTACACCTACGCTAGGCCTTTCATCAACTCGCTTGCCCACCTTTACGCTTCCGCTCTTAACACGCTCTTGCGAAGCCTCGTTTATGCCATCGAGCAACGCCATAACTACGTCGGCCTCTTGTTTGTTTATTTTGGAAGTGCTACCATCTTCGCTCTCTTCCCTTTCGTCACAATCGACAAAATATACGTGACGCTCCGGGTCTATGACGATATTGCCACACATACGCACGAATAGATTATGAGCCTTTTCATCATCTTGTTGTTTCTTTCCCAGTTTGAGTCCGCGCCCTTCGTTTCCACCATAAAAATGATTGAATACTTGCATTATATGGCTATGACAACGATATTGTTTGTCTAGCATAATCTTGAAGTCTTCCGGCACTTGCTCATACAAAGTCTTGAAGAAACACTCTTCATAAAGCGCAGTATAATGGTCGTTAATTTGCTTGTTAATTATACTATAATCAAGACCTTCAAAGTCTTCTTCTCTCATATGCTTTAGATCATACATAGGCGGTAATTGACGATGGTCTCCTACCAATATGACGGTCTTACCATAAAGGATGGGAATCAATAGGTCTAGGAAAGACGACTTGGAAACTTCATCTATGATAACTACGTCTATTCCTTGTGAACGAATATCGATGTTATCGATGCCATATTTCTCCAACTCTTGTAATTGTTGTTTCGTAAAACTGTCACGACTCGTACAAGTAATGCCGAATACGTTGGCGTTTTCATATAGAGTCTTCGTATACGTTTGCCTATCTTCTTCTACGACTTCTTCGCTTTCTAAATACTTACATATATTCTTAAAAATAGGTATTTTTTGCTTGTTTTCCGCTTGTTTACTATCAAAATCATTTTCCAAAGACTTCCACTCTCTCTTTATGATTTGGAACGCTTCATCTACTTCGCCATACTCTGCAACAATGCCGAAATTATGGAAAAACTTCCCTATACTTTGCTTTAACCTTGATAGTAATTCATTATACTCCGTTATACCATCATCTTCGCCTAACTCATCGTATTTGCACTTTGCCTCGTTGATTGCAATTTGTAGGTCGACTCTTTTGCTATCAAGTTCTCTTACTTTAGTCTCGTAACCTTCTTTATCTTGTGATATTTTTGCGCGAAGATTACTAATAACACACAAAATTGCTGTCTTGAATCCATTTATATCGTCAATTACGTGTATTAAAGCATCCTTGTTTGCTATAACTTCGGGAGAAACTATCTTTACAAGTTCGCCGTTAGATATATCTCCGCCATTTCCATCTTTGATTTGCTTAATTTCATTATTAAGAGAAATATACTCTTTTTGAATGCTTTTGTACTCCGCATAATTGGTATCCCCTTCTTGCGGAGCTTCATCGGTATCGGGGTCGCGTAATGCGCTTAATTTTACCCTTAGCATACTTCTTTCTGCCTCTAACTTAGCAAGCCTATCGTCACTGCAAACGCTTGCTATCTCCGCTTGGATGGCGTCTAGGTCGGCACTTACGATAGCATAGACACCCGCAATAGTCTTGTCCTTAAAGCAAGTGTACTCGGAAAGAAGCTTTTCTACTTCCGCACGATATCCGTTCATATACGTCGCTTTTGCGCCGTCTAGCGTAAACTTATAGTTTTCTACGTTCTTTATCGTTCTATTGAATTCGTCAACTTCGTAACCTGCAAAAACAATTTGCTCTCGCACGTCTTCTATCTCTACGTTAAGAGCATTGATTTTTGCAATCAAATCTCTACGCGTCGCTTCCGTCTTAGCGTTTTGCTTTTTAAGTTTTAGTATCTTATCATATGAAAAACGCAAAGCTTTCATTTCGTCCGCAAAATTTTCTTTCATTTCGTTAAAATGCTCGTATTTATCAACTTGCGCTCGCAAACTCTCTTGTATGTTCAAATACAAGTTATCTACAAGTCGGGAAGGACTATAATTACTCTCCTTCCCACTAGTGGACGGAATAAGTCTAAGCGGTCTAATTTCCGGTATCTTCGGCAATCTTTCGAATACGTTATCAATAGCCTTGTGTGTTTCCGAAGAAATAAGCACTTTTTTGCCTTGTTTTGCGTATTGAGCCGTAATTTCCGCTATAACTTGCGTCTTTCCAGTTCCGGGCGGGCCTTGCAAAAGGAAAAGACTCTCACTCGCAAGAGCTTTCTTTACCGCAAGTTTTTGCATATCGTTAAGGCTGGACAAATACCAATCGGGCTCCGAAAGCATACGCTTGTTGCTTTCTCCCAAACAAGACGGCGCAAAAAGATATGATGCAAGATAT
Organism: Candidatus Stercoripulliclostridium sp.; assembly: GCA_045634605.1. Lineage (GTDB taxonomy): Bacteria > Bacillota > Clostridia > Christensenellales > DTU072 > Stercoripulliclostridium_A. Next base: position 3,033 of record JAZRAN010000221.1, read on the forward strand.
GGATTCATTACGTATCCCTTTTTAATTAGACGCAAAGCTTTTTCTTGTCTCTTAATCTTTACCTTCTCGGCTCGATTATCGTAGGTTAAAAATTGGAGTTTTCCTTCTTTTTTTAAGTCTTGCTCCAAATCTCTTACGCTAGCAACCGGGTTTTCCGGACGGAAATATATATCGTAACGACGGATAGTTTCGGCCTCACGCTTACGTGTCTTTTGCAATTCATAAACCTTTGTCAACTCACTTTCTTTCGCTTTCTTTTCCGCTTCTATACTAGGCCTATGTTCTCTTTGAAGTTCTTTTTTTCTCTCTTGCGTTGCTTGCTTAATTTTGGTTTGCATTTGAGAGATAAACTCATTTTTTTGTTGCTCTATTTTACGATTATTTCTTCCCATATAATAATCCAAAATAGGAGTTTTAGCTCTAACTTCTTCTATCTCCCTTTCTAACTCCGCATTAAGAGTGGCTATTTCTGCTTCTATCTCTTGTCTTTTATAGGCGTGTTTATCCTTTTTTAACTTACTTAAGTTATCTTCCAACTTTCTTATCTTCGTTTGATACTTTTGTCTTATTGGGGCAATAACCTTCTTATCATACTCGCGCTTTACACCTTCATCCCTATTTTCCAAGGCATCTCTCTCTAGCGTAGCCGACAAATCGTTAATAATCAACGTTAGCCTTTGACTGTATTCTTGCTTTAATTTTTCGCTATCACTTTTAATAAAACCATCTAGTTTTACCTGAATCAAGTTATCGTATTTATTATCAATCTTGGAAAATTCCAACTTCTTTTCTTGTTCAAACTTTTGCTCTATTTCTTTGTAACTAGGTTCTACGTCTACGCAAGTAAAAATAAAGCGCTCTCCTAAAAGATATTGCTTAAACCCCCTTTCTACGTTGCCTTTTTCGTCATAGTTGGGTTGGGTAGATGATAAACCCATCGATTCTTTGGTATACCTACGCAAATGAGTTTCGTATTTTGAGTTACCCTTGCCATTTTTACCAGTAGTTTCCGACAAAACAGCCTTCTTGTTTCGCTCTATTCTTACGCGAATAAGCGGAAATTCATCCGCTTCATCTACTCGCTTTGAAAGTACTACTTGCTCCGTTCTTGTAAACTCTTCGTGCCCGTCAAGAAGATAAGGCGCCCACTCTTCTTCGTTTTTCCTATATGATGCTCTACTTACGACGTATCCCGAAGAAACCGACACTTCTTTTATACTTTCACATTTATTAGATTGTACGCCAAGATAATAATGCCTAAAATCTATATATTTTTGCCAGTTTTCAAAAACGCGTATTGCCTGCTCGGGATGCGGTATGGGATAAACTTCAGTACATAATCGGTCTATAAAGTCATTAGTAAAAATGTCTGCGTCCATTTTTCCCGGGCCATAATCCAATACTTCCAAGTTTCTGCCTTGCACGGGAATAGTTTTTTGGCCGAATGCGCAACGAGCCTTACAAGAAATTTTCAACTCGCCGAATTTTGCAGTTTTAGCATCTATCAGCTCTATTCCCTTTACGATAAACGAATCAAAAGATCCCTTTCCAATCAAAA
>JAZRAN010000222.1:0-8514 GCA_045634605.1 Candidatus Stercoripulliclostridium sp.
TATAAAGTTGTGAGCCACAATTAATTTTCATTTTTCCTTTACGCGTACGCACGTACGCATTACATAATATTATTAAGATATAGTATCTTCTCCGCCGTCCAAAAGATTTTGGAGTTGGGAGCTCTTCCCCAAGACGTTGGAGTTTGGATGAGCTAGGACGGAAAGAGAAAAATTCACGACAGGAGTTTACTACTCGTAAATGACTGAGTGCTTTTTTCTTCTTTCCTAACTAGGTCGCCAAAATACAACGTCTTATTTTTATTCTATTTTTTTGCCACGCCTTACTAGGAAGAATACCGTGCTTAGTACCGTTAGTCCCAGTAGTACGCCACCAATTATAATGAGCCAATCATAGTTGGATTCGGCTTCTATGGTAAGCGTCGTGGTGTAGACGGTTTCGGCGTGATATTCGTCACCGGCGTAGGTTACGACTACGGTGTACTTACCTGCTTCGGTAGGCATCTTTGCGTAACGAGTGCCATCGGGAGCTATGTACTCTATGGTAACTAGGTCGCTTTCGTTATGGCTTAGTCCGTTTGCTACGCCTACGATTGCGCTCGGGTTGGTTTCCGATTGTACTAGGTTACCGTTAATTTGGATGTTTGCTTGCGCCTTTTGTACTTTGAGTTCGATAGTTCCGGTTATTGCGTTACCATTGGTTGAGTTGCCTTCGTAGTACTTATAGAACTCTTGGTTATAGGGAGTAAACGTCCAAGTATAAGTGGTTACGTTGGGTAGTAGTACTTGACCGGGGTCAAGGCTTACGGTACCTTCTTGGCTGTCGCATCTGAGCGTGGGTAGCGCATCGCCGTAAGTGAGCGTGCCGGGTACTTCGAATACGTTAACTTGGTACTTAGCCTTAGCAATTACCATAGTAAGTTCTACTTCTTGGGAAACGTAGTTTTCTTTGCTTACGGTTGCTATTACGCTATAAATACCGGGTTCACGGAAGTACGGAGCAGTTGTTGAGCCTGCGTACGTTACCTTTGCTCCCCTTTCTACGTTTTTGAGTTCTAGGTAATGCTTTAGTCCATCGTAAACGATATCATCGCCCCTAGTGAAAGTAATGGGAGCCATCTCTGCAGGAGTGATATAGTAGTAATCGCTGTATACGATACTTTCGCCTGCGGAGTTGATAACGCCGTTTGCAACGTAGTAGTTTAGCGCGTTTATGGTTATCTTTGCGCGATATCCCATTGCGGTTACGTTTACGGTATCTCCGTCATACTCTTGCTTTACGCTAATTACGTTTGCGTTTTCGCCTTCTACCAAACCTTGCACTTCGTAGCCAATCTTCTTGCTTATGCCGTTGTAGACTTCTTCGTCCATAGCGGTAAAGATTACGCCTATTTCCGCTCTATCAATAATGAACTCTATGCCGTCTACAAATACGATTTGATAGTTAGAGCCAATTGCAAGCGAGCCTACGCCGATTGCATGGTTGCCTGCGTCTTGAGCGCCTAGTTTCATGCTACCACTCCACTTATTGCCTGCAATTAGGGTGGTCTTTTCTACTTCATATTCGCTACCAAAGAGCTTGGTTACGCTATATAGACGTCCGTTCTTGGTTACGTTGTAAGTAAAATCTCTTATATCTACTTTCACCGTAGTCTTTACGCCGTCTACTTCTTGAGAAATAGTGTTATCAACTGCGTTAAAGGTAAACAAATTCTTTACGTTTCTTACGGTCATGGTTGCTAGGTCAACGTAGTAGTCTTCTAGGTATCCGCTATAATATACGTATACGTTTTCTACTTCCGTTGCAACTAGTTGGTCAAGAGTAAAGATATCTTCTTGTCCGTTCGCATCCACAAACGCATACAACGAACCGTTCTTGGTTAACGCAAAGTAGGTTTGTAGTTTTACGCTCTTTTCCGTCAAGTTGACAATTGCGCTATAACCTTCTCTTACTTCTATTCTTCCTACGTATGCGTTAGAAGAGTAGATGCTTCTTAACTCGCTTGCGTTAAAGGTGAAGTCATTTACCGCACCTTCGTAGTCGTAATAGTTGAACGATGCGGTTTCTACCTTTAGTACGGCTACTTTTTCTACCTTGGACGTATTGACGTCTATTAGGTATGCGCTACCGTTTGCGTGCTTATAAATTGCTTTGCCGTCTTCACTTACGCTATAGTAAGACGCATGGTCGACCATTATGGACATCGCTCTATCGTCTTGCTCGTAGGATATGATGCCGACGGTAGTGTATATATCGTATACGTTGCCGTTTTCATCGGTAACCTTCTTGCCGTTTAGGTCTACTTTGTAGCTCTTGGTTTGTCCTGCGGTGGTTACGTTATAGATGCCGGAAACTATCTTGCTTACGTCAATGGAAACGACGTTTACCGCGCCTTCGCCATTGATTACAGAGAAGTAATATCCATCGTGTTGTACGCCAAGCGTATACTCTATGCCATCGTTCAAATGTACTATTCCGCGGTCTAGGTCAATGACGTAATCCTTTCCGCCTGCGCTAAACGCTACCTTACCTTCCCTGTCGTCTAGGTCGGCGTAGTTGAATTCTACCTTTTCGCTTCCGTCAACAAAGCTACCCGTTAGGAGCGTTAGACCCGTAGTATAGTAATCTCTCCACGCCTTTGCGTTCAAACTAGCGTCGGTAATGACGTTATATACAAATCCGTTTTCATCAACGTATTCTGCGGAAGAAATATCTACTACTTCATTGCTACCTTGCGCCTTTACGGTTGAATATACGAGATACTTATAACCGTCTATAACGTAAGAATATACGTATGCAACCGCATCGCCGTTGACGTATGAGCCATCGTATACGTGTCCTTGTCCGTACAAGGGCATTACGGTGATAACTACTTGCTCAATTTCTAGCGCTTCCGCAAAGATTAGCGTATCATCCTTGAATACGTCGTTTCTCGTGTTTTCATAGTAACGAACACGTACGTCGTATACGCCTACTTCATAAGGAGCCGTCGGCGACCATACGTTCATACCTGCCTTGCTATATTCATAGCCGATAGTGCCATAGTAGCAGTTTACGTCTTCATCGATGCCATCGTACCATCTTACGTATTCATTATCGTAGCTGGCAGAGTCGAATATTCTAACCTTATCTGCGTTTATGCGAGAGCCTGTATAACTTACCTTCTTGGTTTCTAGCGTAAAGTAAGGCTTGATGTTGTTGATAGTCAAGCAGTCTTGCTTGGTTACGGAGTTGGTATTATAGTTAGAGTTTCCGGTTTGTAGAACGTAATACGTTACTTTTACGGAATACTTACCACTTGCGGTAGGCTTGTTTTCCGACCAATCGTACTCAATCTTGCCACTTGAAGAAGTATAGCGAGTACCATATTCTACAACTACTATCGCAATACCTTCGTCAATAGCGTTCATCGGTCCGTTTTCGTCCGCTTGCGCGCCACGAATTACGTAGGAAGGCTCAATTTCTGCGCCGTAGTCAAACGCTACGTCATTGATGATAACACTAGGTAGAACGGGCTTGATTTCTATTACGCCAACAAATACCTTTGCGTTCGGATTATAATAGTTGTCGTTTGCTACCGCTTTATAACTTACTCTTACGTCATACTTGCCTACGTTTACAGGAGCGTTCGTTTCCCAAACTTGTGACGTACCGCTAATGCGATATTCATATACGAGCGCGCCGTTAGGAGTATCGTATCTGCCGGGAGCAGTTTCTACGCCGTGGAAATATACGCTAGGCATATATCTTCCGCTACCGGTATAAGGATAGCTATACGTTGCTTGAACGTCTTCTATGGTTACTTCCGCAGTATTGATTTGTACTACGGTCTTGTCTAGCGTAATGGAACTGCTTGCATAGTAGTTGTTAACGCCTTCTATTGCTTGATTATAGGTTATCTTTACCTTATAACTACCCGCATTTACAGGAGTCGGAGTTTCTTCTCCGCTTGCGGTATTAATGTAGAGTACGGTAACCATTCCGCTGGGTTTCTTGCCTGCTTGCTCGTCCGCATAGACACCCTTTACTACGATTTCCGTATTCTTTAAAGCGTGTTCCTTTGCATCGTAGCCATATACGTGCCATCCGCTGGAAATACCTTCTAGCTCTACGTCAACGTAGCCGGGAGTTGCTAAGTCAAAGGGAGTAATCTTTACTCTTACGCCAAAAGTTCCTTCATTGTCGCCAACAGGAGAGCCTTCGTTTGCGGTAAAGATAACTTTTACTTGATATTCGCCTACGTTTACAGGTAGTTCTTCCGACCAATCGTCATCGTTGCCCGTTTGTGAGTAAAGTATGGTTTCCGTACCATAAGAGTCATACAAGCCACCCTTATAGGTAACGTTAAAGTTTGCCTTGGTAAAGCCGTGTCCTTCGCCGTCATATACTCTTTCTATGCCGGAGCCGGTAAACTCGATGGTGGGAACACCTGAAGTTATTTCTATCTTATCTTTAAAATACTTAGTTGCTGAACAATACGCTTCGTCGTCTGCGTTTGCTCTATAAACTATGATAACGTCATACTTGCCCTTTTCCGTAGGAGTAATGGTAGAATACTTGGATTCATCAAAGTCGATTACAAATCCGTTTTCGTCAACTTCCGGCTCGTAGTTAAGAGATGGGTCAAGTTCATAAAGTTTTCTTTCCGGATATTGGTTTGCTACTGCGCTACCATTAAGTAGTCCGGAGATAATTACGCTTACTTCCGATTCCGATATCGGTCCGCCGGTATACTCAAAGCGGGGAGCGGAAACGTTGATATTGGGAGCAATCTTGTTGATTACGATTGCGCCATCAAATCTTACCGTCGTGATTTCGTAGTCTACTACTCCTTCTCTAGGAGTAAAGGTTACGTTAACGGAATATGAGCCTGCTAGTTGCGGTATGGTGTTAGCAAGAGTACCCTTGGAATATCTGAACGTTAACTTACCTTCAACTACGTATTCGCCGTCTTCGTTTTCGCCAACAATCATAACGTTTTCTTGCGTGAGCGTGTACGCGTGCGTGTCATAATCCTTTTCTATAATAACGCCCGTCAAACTTTCGGTAAAGATACCGTCTTCCGTCCAGCCGATGAGCATCTTTACGGGAGCAGGGTTAACTACTACCTTAACAAGTACGGGAGCAAAACTATAGTTTGACGATTGTCCGCCCGTTAAAAGAACGTTATATTCTTTTGCGGAAGAGTACTTGGCAACCTTATCGCCACCGCTTGCGCCGGAGTAATCTAACGTGGGCGCTATGAACGCGGTATCCATTTCTAGAGTAGACGCGGTTTCGCCGTTAACAAATCCTTCATAACCTATCACGTAGTCGGTTGGATTGTCTTGTCCATAAACCTTAACAACCTTGTTTTGCTCAAGGGTATTGCTTGCGCTTACTATTAGTTGCTTTTTGTTAACTAATAGCGTGCTTGCTTCATAGGATACGTTATAGTTCTTATAGAGCGACCAACTATCCACGTTTGCGTTAAAGTAGTCGGACTCGGGCGCTTTTACCATAATGCTATAACTTTCCGTGCTTACGCTTCCGTGCGCGCTAGTGCTATAATCTACGCTATATCCTTGGATGATTTGGTTGATATCATCCGTTCTATCTCTATACGTTAGAGAAGTATAACTGTCCTTGCCTTGACCTTGGGTTGTATAGGTGTAGGTAAAATCGGGAGTTACGCCGTACTCAACTTCTAGGTGAGCAAAGGAAATTATTAGGTTTCTCTTGGCTACGTTTACGGTGAACGTAGAACTAAACGCAACGTATGCATTACCATCGTCTTCGCCTTCGCCGGGAACGTATCCGGAGTGAGAAATAGTAACGGTTGCTTGTCCTACGCTACCTACTATCGCAGTTCTATCAATACCCGTAGTTCCGTCAATTTTACATACGTCTAGGTTGTCGGAAACTACTTTATAGTCGTCTAGCGCCTTACTCAATGCGCCGTGAGAACGTAGACTCGGAGAAATCGGGAAGGGGTCGTTACCATAAATCTTGCTGTATTCAGTCAAGAATCCTTCGCCTAGGAAGTCTTGATTCTTTGCGTATACGGAATACAACTTGTCACTTGCCAAGTCTTTATTATAGGTATAATTCGTATAGTTACCACGGTTAAAGTATGCTTGCGCTTTATCGCCAACGCCTACTATTCCGTCTTGAGTTAAAGAACCGCTGGTAATGGTGCCATCGTATTGCTCTGCATAAATTCTTACTATTCCGGAATTGGTAAAAGTAATGGTTGCAGTAGTCTTTGCTTGTTGCTTGCCGTCTTTTTCTACGAGTTCAACCTTATCGTAGGAAACGGATGCTATTCCGGAAGTAGTACCGCTTACGTTAATAAGTTTGAAGGTTAGCCTACGCAAAGGATATATTGCATCGGTATAACCGACCACGATAAGCGTATTGGTTTCGGTTACGTTAATTTCATAATCTGCGTAAATAGCCTTGCCGGAGTCGGTTGCTTTGCTTTCTAGGGCAAGAGTGTTATTGTAGCCGTTACCATAAGGACTTTCCAGCATAATGCTTTGAGCCTTAGGAGTAATATCAAAGTTGACCGTCTTTGAGCCGGTATAGTTACCTTTACCTACTATCGTTATAGTACCGCCAACTAGTACGTCGTAGTTTAGGTTGAGTTTTGTCGCATCATACGTAGAGCCATCGCCGTAAGTAATGACGTAATCGCTTCCAAACGCTAAATCTTTGCCTAGTCCCGTATCAACAACGCCATTTACTTCCGCTTCTATCATACTTCCCGTATATTCATAGGAATCAACGTAAGTGATTTCTATGTTGTTAGCGTTAGTCGTAATGCTTCTCGGGTAAATTTTGAACGTGATTTCACATACGCCGGTATAGTTGCCGATGCCTTCAACGATAACAGAGCCTGCGTTTTCGCCTGCGTTGATATTGTCGCCCCATCCTATTACTTTGTAGTCGCCCAGTCCGTCGCCGTCTTGATCATACTCCAATAGTCTGTCCGCATTAGCGGTGGTGTCGCAGAGATATAACGTATTATTATCTCTTTCCGTTTCGCTCGTAATGAGAGATAACCATTGTAGCGGAGCCCCGGTATAAGTAACTTCGCTTTGATAGTTTTTCCAACTTGCGTACTTTGTTACATCGCTATCGTTAAGATTCTTAGGAGTAATATTAAAGTATACCTTTATTCCCTTGCCGTAATAATTACCGCCGTTTCCTTGTACGGCTAGACCTTTATCGCTATCGGATTTTCCATAACCCGTTAGGTTGATGGTAATATAGGGCATCTTTGAAGTATCGCTACCGGTGTAAACGGAAGTATTTTCGCCCGTACCTGCGGTTATAACGTAATCAAAGGTGTCCCTTAGCGTTATTTCTACTCCGTTTACATTTGCGGTAAGAGTCGTAGGAGTGGGGTTGATGGCTCTACCCGTATATGATTCGTCCGCAAGATTAGATACGATGAAACTTTGGGTAGAAATATCCATAGCTAGTATGTAGAAGGTACCGGATACGCTTCCAGTATAGTTGCCTATACCATTTACGGTAATAACGGCATCTCTCGTAACGGTTGTGTTGTTGGAATAGGTAAAGTAGAAGTCGCCAGCGCCCAGTACTTCGTCTTTGCCGTCGCCCGCAGGATATGCTTTTACCGTGCTAGTAGGCGTTACGGGGATGTGATTACCGTCCGCATCTACGCCTTTATAGTATGCTATTAACGCTTCGCCGGTAGTGATGATTTCGCCTACCTTGCTAGCAGGATTACCTTCCCCTATTTCACTGCGTAGTTGAGAAAGGTTTCTCGGATTAATCTTGAATAGCGTTGTAATGGCGCCCTTGACGTTACCCGTTTCATTAAGGTTAAATGAAATGCTTGCGTTAGCTATAACGTCGGCAAGATTTTCGGTGTTTCCACCATCTTTATATGCAACGTTTTCGTTGTTAGCATACGTGTAATTAGAACTTGAATTACCGCTAAAGTATGCGTTACTATTGCTAAACGGACTACCCGATACGCCTGAAATACTTTCATCTATAACTACGCTTGCGCCGTCTCTTGTAAATGCGAAGGTTACCGCGCGGTTATCAAGAACGTATATCTCGTTAGTTACGTTCCATACGTAAGGACTTAGGCCGGAAACGGAAACGTATACTACGTCGGGAATAGGAGTAATTGCTTTGTTGACGTAGATTTCTTCTTTGGTTTGCTCATAAGTCTTGGTCACCTTTGCGCCGTTAGGTAGGCTTCCTAGGTCAAGTTGAGCAATATCAAAGTATACGGTCAAGGCGCCGTACATATTGCTTGCGGACTCTATGATTTCTATATCAAAATTAGCTACGCCCGCGCTCGCGTCTACGTTATTATTATATACGTTGTGCGGATTGATTTCGCCTGCATCCCTGCCTACTATATAGAAGTAGTTCAATAAGCTTGATGCGGTAACGCTTTCATAACCGTACTTTTCGCAGTTGTCGTTATAGTAGCCTACAGAGTCCTTTGTTTGTACGTAAATGGTAAACGTTTTGGTTTCCAGATTGCTTTCATCCGTCTTATCGATAGCGTTGCCTGTCTTGAATACCTT
>JAZRAN010000223.1:0-2870 GCA_045634605.1 Candidatus Stercoripulliclostridium sp.
AGAATAAATGCAAAAAGAAAAAATGAATAAGTAGAATAAAACAAAAAAAACGCGTTGCAGTTGGCAACGCGTTTTATTTTGTATTAAGATTAGGCTTTTACCGCCTTTTTTGGTTTAGCAAAAGATTTCGTTGCGTTTGCTATGTTGGTTATATGGTCGGCTATACGCTCACAGTCGTTAGCAAGGCTTATGTAGAGAGCGCCCGTTTCCGGATTGCATACGCCTTCGTTTAGCCTTTCAACGTGCTTTTCGCCCATCATAACCTTCATATCGTCGGTAATTTGTTCGTAGGTATAAAGCGTGGGTATAAGCTCGGGGCTTTCTTCATCATAAATCTTGTATGCAAGAGCGAATAGGTTGTCTAGCGCCGCGCGTAACTCGGCAACTTCTTCTAGGCTATCTTCGGAGAAAGAAAGACCGTCTTCTTTCAAGCGCTCCGCATATTCAAATATGTTTTCCGAGTAGTCGCCTATGCGCTCAAGGTCGGTAACGGTGTGATGAGCCGTGCTTATGAGCGCGTTATCAAGGTCGTCTACGTCCATTTGATTGACCTTGACGAGATACTTTGTGATTTCTTTATGCAGATAATTTAGTTTATTTTCAGTTATTTGGAAGTCTTCCTTTTTAGAAACTTCCACCTTAGTTATAGCGTCGAGAGCCGTGTCAAGATTTTGTTTGGCAAGAGTATACATATTTAAAATTTCTCTCTTTATGCTTTGTACGGCAAGCGGGGGAGATGAGAGAATTTGTTCGTTAAGGAAGTATAGCCTAGGTATGCTTTCATCAACTGCGCCTTTCTTTTCGGGTATAATCAAGGTTGCGAGCTTGACTAGCGGTTTAATAAATGGGAGTAGGATGAGAGTAGTTGCAACGTTAAACATTGTGTGTAGCATTGCAATTTGCACTTGCGCAGTATCAAACCAACGCATTAGTAGGTCTGCATAGTGCGCAAATAAGTCGGTTAACAAAAAGATTACGCTTCCAAAAAGGTTAAAGAGAAGGTGTACGACTGCAACTCTTTTTGCATTTGTAGTCGTTCCAATTGCGCAAATTATACCCGTTACGCAAGTACCTATATTGGAGCCTATTATAACGTACATCGCTTGTGGGAAAGTTATTATTCCTGCCGCGCTCATAGTTATAACAAGACCCGTCATAGCGCTTGAACTTTGTATTATGCCCGTAATAAGAGCGCCTAAAAGTACTAATAAAATTGGGTTTTTGACGCTTTGTAGGGCGTTAACGATAACGGGCGCGTCTTTGAATTTTTCCATACTTTCGCCCATTACTTGTAGGCCTACGAAAATCATACCAAGGCCACAAACGATAGTGCCGATTTTCTTAAGGATATCCTTTTTTGCAAACAAGAGCATAAACGCGCCTATTCCCGCGCAAGCAGCAAATATCACGGTTAGTTGGACGTCTTTTATGCCACCAAAACCGAGAGCGACTATTTGCGCCGTGATGGTTGTACCTATGTTTGCGCCGAATACTACGCTTGTAGCTTGGGGGAGCGTCATAAGACCTGCGTTAACAAAACCTATCAGCATAACCGTAACGGCGGAAGAACTTTGTATAACCGTGGTAGTTGCAGCCCCTATGCCTACGCCTACGAAACGAGATTTATCAATGACGCTAAACATTTTTTTGATGCGATTGCCGGCTACTGCTTCTAGGTTGTCGCCAAGAATTTTCATGCCGAAAATAAAAACGCCAAGACCGGAGAGCGCTGCTAGTACTGCGTAGAAGATATCAAGACCTGTCATTTTACGTTTTCCTTATAATTTTAATCGGATGGGCGCTAACGCAAATTCCACCAATAATATTATAAACGGAGTTTTGTAAATAGTCAATGAGCAAAAAATCGGCATTTTTATGATAAATACATTAAAGCTTTGCTTTAATTGCATATTGACACGTTTTGCTCGCGTATGGTATAATAATCAAAGTGAACCGGGTTTTTGTGGAGAAAAAGTAGCCCCAAGAGCAATTTCTGCAACGTGATACTTACAAAGGGTATTCCCAAAGCGCGTCAATTCTTACAAACATAATTTTTATGACAATATATTAAACCAAGGAGAACAATATGGCAGAACTAAAAGGTATTTTTTACTATGGTCAAACCAAAAACGGACACTTCAACTTTCACTTGAAGGCTCCTAACAGAGAAACTATCGGCGTATGTGAGGGCGCTTATGCGGACCTTTCCAGTTGCAAAAAGGGTATAGCATCCGTTCAAAAGTTTGCTCCTGTTGTAGTAGAAAAAATAGAAGACTTAACGCTAAAAAAACCTATGGAACCCCTAAAGTTCCCCAAAGCAGAAGTATATCTTGATAAGCAAGGCAAATTCCGTTTCCGTATTTATGCAAATAACGGCAACCTTGTATGCATTAGTGAAGCAGGTTATGCAAGCAAAGAGTCTGCTAAAGCAGGTATTGCATCGGTTGCAAAGTGGGCTCCTAATGCCGACGTTATGACAGAGAAAGAATACAACGACCTCATCGCTAAAAAGAAATAGTTGATGACTAAACTTGACAAAGCGAAAGAGTATCTGAAATCGGGATACTCCGTTGCTATACTCGGCAAAGAAGAACTTTTATCAAAAGAGAGCGGTATAACTTTTATCGCTCGTCTTGCAAACGAAAAACGCAATTTAAAAGGGTACGTTGCAGCTGATAAGATAGTAGGTAAGGCGGCGGCGTGCCTTTACGTTTTGTTGGGGGTAGAAGAAGTCTATGCCGGAGTGCTTGCCAAAGAGGGCGCAAAAGTATTAGCAGAAAACCACGTCCCTTTTACCTATGGGGTAATGGCGGATGAAATTATAAATCGCAAGGGTGACGGATTGTGCCCGATGGAGCTTGCCGTCAAAG
>JAZRAN010000224.1:0-11572 GCA_045634605.1 Candidatus Stercoripulliclostridium sp.
TGCAACAAATTAAGCAACTTTCCGGTATGCGTGGTTTGATGAACGACCCGACCGGTAAAGTTATAGAAATCCCCGTTAAGAGCTCATTCCGTGAAGGTCTATCTGTTCTAGAATACTTTATTTCTTCACACGGCGCTCGTAAGGGTGGAGCGGATACCGCTCTTAAGACGGCTGACTCCGGTTACCTAACCAGACGTCTAGTTGACGTTGCTCACGACGTTATCATCAATGAAGACGACTGTGGCGACACCCGCGGATTTGAAGTTAAGGCAATCGTAGACAGCGCCGGCGCAGTTATCGAAAACCTAGCTCAAAGAATTGCAGGACGCTTTAGCGTAAAAGATATCGTTGACGACAACGGCGAAGTTATCGTTCCCGCAGACACTCTCATTACCGAAGACGATGCAGACAGAGTTGTTAAGGCAGGCATAACCAAAGTTAGAATTCGTTCCGTTCTTACCTGTAAGGCAAAGCGTGGCGTATGCGCAAAGTGCTACGGCGCTAATATGTCCAGCTGGAACAAGGTCAAGATTGGCGAAGCAGTTGGTATCATAGCGGCTCAATCAATCGGTGAACCCGGTACCCAGCTCACTATGAGAACGTTCCACACCGGTGGTATTGCAACCAACGCCGACATTACCCAAGGTCTACCCCGTGTTGAAGAACTTTTTGAAGCTCGTGAACCTAAGGGTAGAGCAACCGTTTCTACCATTAGCGGTTTAGTAAGCATCAGGGATAACGAAGCTCAAACCATGAAGATAATCACCGTAACCGATGGTGAAAACTCCATGGATTACAAGATTCCTTCCAAGGCTAAACTACTCGTTAAGGACGGCGACACCATCCAAAGCGGTGACCCCTTGATGGTTGGTTCCATCCATCCCCAAGATACTCTTGCAACCAAGGGCGTACAAGGCGTACAAGAATCTATGATTCGCGAAGTACAATCCGCATACATCACCAACGGTGTTCACATCCAAGACAAGCACATTGAAGTTATCGTACGTCAAATGCTCCGCAAGGTAAGAATTACCGAGCCTAACGACACCAACCTACTCCTAAACGAAGAAGTTGACCTAGGCAGATTCGAAGAAGAAAACGAAAGAGTCGTTATGGAAGACCTTGGCATTCCTGCAAGGGGTAAGAGAATACTTCTTGGTATCACCAAGGCATCTCTTGCAACCGAGTCTTTCTTGTCCGCAGCATCATTCCAAGAAACCACCAAAGTTCTTGTTGACGCAGCAATACGCTCCAAGGTTGACCACTTTACCGGCCTTAAGGAAAACGTTATCGTTGGTAAACTCATCCCCGCAGGTACCGGCATGAAGTGTTATAGAGATATTTCTCTAGAAAAGGTAGAGCCTGCAAACGACCAACCCGTTTTGGAAGAAAAACCTTTGTTGTTTGAAGAATACGAAGATTACGACAACGGAGATAACAACTAATACAAAAAATGCGGAGCGGTTTTAATAAATCGCTCCGTTTACTCTAAAGCAAATACCTAACAGTAGGGAAAAGATTATGAAAAGATTATTTACTTGTGAATCAGTAACCGAAGGACATCCCGACAAAGTTGCCGACCAAATAAGCGACGCGGTATTGGATGCAATGCTAACTCTCGACCCCCATTGCAGAGTAGCTTGTGAAACCGCAGTTACTACCGGAATGGTATTCGTTATGGGCGAAATCACTTTGCACGAAGGATACGCAGATATCCCCGGCATAGTAAGAAAGACCATAAAGGAAATAGGCTACGATAGGAGCGAACTCGGCTTTGATTATAAGAGTTGCGCAATTAACGTCCAAATCGACGAGCAATCCGCCGATATAGCAATGGGCGTAGATAGTTCTCTTGAACATAGAGCAGGGGGCGACGACTACGATACCGTAGGCGCAGGCGACCAAGGTATGATGTTCGGTTATGCAACAAACGAAACCGAAAGTTATCTACCTTTGCCCTTGGAACTAAGCCATAAGATGTGCCGTAAACTTGCCGAAGTAAGAAAGGCGGGAATACTCGACTATCTCCGTCCCGATGGTAAAGGACAAGTAACCGTAGAATACGATGATAACAAAGTCGTAAGAATAGAAGCGGTTGTACTTTCTACCCAACACTCCGATGAAGTTGATATAGAAACCTTGAGAGCGGACGTCAAGCGCGAAGTTATAGACAAGGTAATGCCCGTTGAACTTATTGACGAGAATACTAAGTTTTATATTAATCCTACGGGAAGATTCGTAATAGGCGGACCTAATGGCGATAGTGGACTAACGGGAAGAAAGATTATAGTTGATACCTATGGTGGCGCATGCGGACACGGCGGCGGAGCATTTAGTGGTAAAGACCCGACGAAAGTTGACAGAAGCGCTGCATATTACGCAAGATATTGCGCAAAGAACGTAGTAGCAAGCGGACTAGCGGACAAGTGTGAAATTCAACTTGCATACGCAATCGGTAAGGCTCAACCCGTATCTATAGTAGTTAATACCTACGGCACCGGCAAGGTAAGCGATGATAAGATAGCGGAATATCTACCCAAAGTATTCGATTTCCGTCCTAAAGCAATTATCGACTCCCTAGACCTAAGAAAGCCCATTTATTTTGGCACGGCATCTTACGGTCATTTTGGCAAAGACGGCTATTCTTGGGAACGCCTTGATAAAGTAGACGAACTTGCTAAACTACTAAAATAAAGTTTTATATATAATAAAATGACAAATAAAAATGAAAAGCACTCGTTCCCGAGTGCTTTTGTTTTAATAATATACGTCTATACCTAATATAAAATCCGTTGTTACTTTGAAGAATTCAGCGCTGTTTATTATGTTGTCGGCAGTGGGTTGAACTCTGCCCTTTAACCAATCGCATACAATGGATTGGCTAACGCAAATTGCTTCTGCAAAGTCCTTTTGGGAAACGTTTTCCGCCTTTAATAATTCACTTAATCTCTCACCGAATTTATTCCTCATACTCAAATAATACAATATATCGAATTTTATTGTTGACAATTCGATAAATCGAATATAAAATTATAATATATATTCGATAAATCGAATAATTAAACTGTGAAATAGGGAAAAGGAGTGAAAAGATGTTAAAATTACTATTAAACAAAAAGTATGAAAGAATACATAGCGATGAAAATCTTTTGACGTACGTAAAGTATAGTAACGGCGCAATAGAATTACACGAAGATTACGTTGTGTTTTATGGGAATTGGTTGCCCTTTGAGTCATTTGTTCACGGCAGAGTTGCTACCATTATAAACCTAAAAGACGTAGACTCTATCACCTACAAGGGTAGTGGATTTATGCCCGCTTTCTTCTTTATTAGAACAAAGGGTATGCGTACTTTTAAGTTCTTTCCGGCAAAATGGTTCCCTTGGACAAATAAGAAGTTAAATCCCAAACTTCGTGAAGTATATCAATATATGTTTGAAAAGATTACTCTTGCTTGGAAAAACGAGAATTATAGAAAGATTCAAACCTTTGATGATATAAAAAGACAAGGTAATTGTCCCGTTTGTGGCGGTGATATAGTAAGTGACACAGCATTCTGTACGACTTGCGGAGCAAAGATAGGGGGCGCAAATGAGTAATATATGTTCAAAATGTGGTAAAGAAATAGAAGAAGGGAAGACTTTTTGCGGTCATTGTGGTACGCGTGTAGCGGTAAACGTTGCTGTAGTGCTAAAGCCGGCGGAACAGCAAAAGGAAAAGAGCAAAGCCTCCCTTGCGCAAGCCCGTAAGGAATTCTTAAGAGCTAACAAAAAGAAGATTAGTATTATTAGCGCTTGTGTTTTGAGTGTAGTTATAGTAGCCTTAACCATTTCTATGTGCGTTATATTCGTTGGAAACAAGGGGTTTACTTACAAGAGAGTAGACGACTCCTATGAAGTTACCGGCACCCTATGGGTTAATCCTAAAAAATTGGAAATCCCGGCAGAACATAATGGAAAACCTGTAACTAGAATAGGAAATGATGCATTCCAAGATTGTTATAACCTAACGAGTGTAGTAATTCCCGACTCCGTAACAAGCATAGCATATGATGCATTCAAATATTGCTCTAGCCTAACGAGTGTAACAATCCCCGACTCCGTAACAAGCATAGGTGAATATGCATTCTATAGTTGCTCTAGCCTAACGAGTGTAACAATCGGTGACTCCGTAACGAGCATAGGAAGTCATGCATTCTATAATTGCTCTAGTCTAACAGAAATAACAATTGGTGACTCCGTAACGAGCATAGGAAGTGATGCATTCTATCATTGTCCTATAGAATATGCAAGTTTACCTACTACCGCTATAAGTTCAATACCGGATGGAAAGCTAAAAGAAGTAGTAATCACTAGCGGAGATAGCATAGGAGATTGGGCATTCTCTTATTGCGATAGCCTAACGAGTGTAACGATAGGCAACTCCGTAACGAGCATAGGAAGTCATGCATTCGAAGGTTGCGACACACTAACGAGTGTAAACTATCTTGGAACAATAGAAGATTGGTGTGGTATAACGTTTGATGGTTTTTTTGCAAATCCATTAAACAATGGTGCAACTCTATATCTAAATGGAGAGCTAGTAACTGAGCTTGTAATACCTAATGGTGTAACGACAATAAAGGATTATGCATTCTCTGGTTACAGTATAACGAGCGTAACGATTGGCAACTCCGTAACAAGCATAGGAAATTCTGCATTCTCTAGTTGCTCTAGCCTAACGAGTGTAACAATCGGTGACTCCGTAACGAGCATAGGTGATCATGCATTCTATAATTGCTCTAGTCTAACGGAAATAATAATTCCCGACTCCGTAACGAGCATAGGACAGTATGTATTCTATAATTGCGACTCCCTAACGAGCGTAACAATCGGTGACTCCGTAACGAGTATAGGAAGTTATGCATTCGATGGTTGTACTAATCTAACAATATACTGCGAAGCGGAAAGCAAGCCTAGTGGTTGGCATTCGGGTTGGAATGCTTACGATAATAGTAACGTCGTATGGGGATACCAAGAATAAGGTGTAAAAAAGATTTTATAAAAGAAAAAGGCTAACGAAATGCGTTAGTCTTTTTTTGTATGCCTATTCGTTAAAGTAGGTCTGTGTTAAGAATGTAGTAGTATTCTAGTAGTTCTCTTGAGTATTCTACAACCTTGCCTTCGGGAAGAATTAGCATTCGCGTTATGCCTATTTGCTCAACAAAGTCGGGGTTGTGGCTAACAAGCAGTATCGTGCCCGTATAGTCACGGAAGTTTTCGCCTATAACCGCTTGGGTATCGGGGTCTAGGTGGTTGGTCGGCTCGTCCAGTATGAGAAGATTTGCCCTTTGGAGTAGAAGTTTACATAGGGCAATTCTTGCCTTTTCTCCGGGGGAAAGTACCTTTACCTTTTTGAATACGGTATCACCGTGGAATAGGAAGTTGCCGAGTATATTTCTTCTCTCTAGGTCGGAGTAGCCGTCCGTTTCCGTGTTATCAAAGATATTCTTTTCTTCATCAAGAAGTTCTAATTCTTGGGCATAGTAGGCTATATCCGTCTTTTGACTAAACTTTATAGCGCCTTTGTCGGGCGGTAGTTGACCTATTATGAGTTTTAGGAGAGTCGATTTACCTACGCCGTTTTCTCCTACTATCAAGAATCGCTCGTTACCTAGTAGCGAGAAAGATAGGTTGTCATAAAGATTTGGCTTGGTAGGATAGTGGAAAGATAGACCGCTTACTTCAATTGGTACTTTGGGCCTCTCACGCTTGGGGTCTAACTTCAACTTCATACGGCGGTATATCTTGTCCCGCTTTTCTAGGTTGGCAATGGCTTTTTCCAGTTTGGCTTCTCTATCAAATCCCATACGCTTTAGGTTATGGTTTGTCCTAGACGCCTGCCTTGCTTTTTGTATGAAGTCGGTTAACTTTTTAATTTCCGCTTCTTGTTGGGAAATCCTTAACTCTTTTAGCACTTGCTCTTGCGCGTATTTACGCTTAAAAACAGTATAATTGCCGTCGTATACCTTCATTTTGTGCGTAACCTTGTTTACGAATAGTATCTTGTTTACGACTTCGTTCAAAAAGTCTACGTCGTGGCTTATTATTAATACTGCGCCTTTATAATTCTTTATAAAATTGGTTACGAAATCCTTTGTTTGTACGTCAAGGTGGTTGGTCGGCTCGTCAAGAAGTAGTATTTGTGGCTTGGAGTATAAAACGTGCGCAAACGCAACCTTGCTCTTTTGTCCGCCCGATAGGTCGCCTAGGCGCATATCAAGTAGGTCGGAGTCTATGTGCATAGAAGATATAAGGTCAAGAAGTAATCCTTCCGCATTATAAAAGTCCAAGTCTTCTAACCTTGCTTGGAGTTTTTCCATCCTTTCTAGAAGAAAAGCTTGCTCTTCGCCTTCCGCTGTAGACAAGCGCTCATAAATGGAATTAAGTTCGTTTTCTATTTTATTTATGGGACGCGCGTCAAACAAATAGTCCCATACGGTCTTTTCTTGCTCGCTAAAATCTATTTCTTGCGGTAAATATCCTATCCTTGCGTTACCCGTAACTATTTGACCTGCATCTAACTCTTGCTCTTTTAGGATAACTCTAAAAAGCGTCGTCTTACCTGCGCCGTTTACTCCTACGATACCCGTTTTATCGTTATCGCCTATATAGAATTCGGCATCGTCGTATATGACTTCCGTACCGAATGCAAGATGTAGATTACTACCACGCATAAATTATAGTCCGGGGTCGGCGTCTAGGTCGAGTTGAGCGGGCTCGATGCCACATTTGATTTCTTCATAGGCGCAAATGCCTATCATTGCGGCGTTGTCCGTACAAAGAGAGCGTGGGGGAAGTAGTACCTTGCATCCCGCTTTTTGACCTGCTTTGGTTAGTCCGTCACGGAGAGCGGAGTTTGCGCCTACGCCACCTGCTAGACATATGGTTTTTATGCCAGTCCTTTTGCTTGCTTCTATGGTATTATCAATTAGCACGCCCGTTGCTTCCGTTTGGAAGGAGCAAGCTAGGTCGGCGCCGTTTATTTCTTCGCCCCTTTGTTTTGCGTTATTAACCAAGTTAATAACGGCAGTTTTTAGGCCGGAGTAACTAAAGTTAAGGTGTTTTTCGCCTTTGAACGCTCTTGGAAGTTTATAGACCGCTTTGCCTTCCTTTGCAAGTCTGTCGATTTGCGGTCCGCCCGGATAGGGGAGTCCCAGCACTCTTGCAACTTTATCAAAGGCTTCGCCGACTGCATCGTCTTGCGTTTCGCCCAGAATTTCCATATTATCAAAAGCTTCTACTTTAAGAATATAGGTATGACCACCGCTTGCAAGTAAGCAAATAAACGGGGGCTCTAATTCGGGCGTAGAGATGTAGTTTGCGGATATATGGCCCTTTATGTGATTGCAAGCGATTAGGGGCTTTTTGAGCGTGTAGGCGAGTGATTTAGCATAGCTAACGCCTACCAGCAACGCGCCGAGTAGTCCTGCGCCGTAAGTAACCGCTATGACGTCTACGTCATCCAAGGTAACGCCTGCTTTTTCTAGCGCTTCCTTGGTAATTCCGTCTATCGCCAGAGCGTGATTGCGGGATGCGATTTCCGGCACGACTCCGCCAAAGCGCTTGTGGATTTCTATTTGTGAGCTTATAACGGAAGAAAGCACTTCTCTTCCGCGAGTAACCGCAACCGCCGTTTCGTCACAAGAAGACTCAAAGGCAAGAATAAGATAGTCGTTGCGACTTCTTAAAGTATCTAGTTTTTCTTTTGATAATTCGTAATAATTCATCATGACCTTGCAAGTGTTAGTAGGTTTATTTCTCTTACGCCGTTTAGTTTTAGCACTTGGGCGCAAGTTGTTATCGTCGCTCCCGATGACATTACGTCATCAATGAGAAGTATGCTTTTGCCAATGAGTTCCGTCCTATCGTAGCCGTCCTTTATTACAAAAGCTCCGCGTACGTTAGCGTATCTTTCTTCCGTAGTAAGATTACGGCTATCTTTCTTTTGGAATACGCGACGTAGTGGCTCTATTAGCGGAATATCAAGAGCGCTTGCAAGCGCTTCCGCTATCTTTTTGTTATGCTCAAATCCACGTCTTTTTATCGCTTGCTCCGAGCTGGGCACGTATACGATATAATCTCCTTTAAGTTCCATGCCTTTTGCGTAATCTATAAGGAATTTGGCAATATACGTATGTAGCCAAGGTTTGCTCCTATCTTTATAGTTTACTACCATACTCCTTATTGAGCCGGAGTAATCAAAGGGAGCATATGCCTTTTTGTAGGGAAGGTTGGCGTTATTACACGCTACGCATGGTCCCGGACGAGTAACGTATTTACCGCAAACGGGGCAGGTTTCCGCTTGTCGATAGGGGAGCTTGCCAAGACATTTTTCGCATAGCGAATGCGCTCTATGCTTTTCGTCCAATTCCTTACCGCATACGTAACACACGTATCCTTCGGGATTGAGCGCTTTGCGGAAAGCAAGACCTACGTCCTTTAACCACGCAATAATTTTAGTTTTTTTAGATTCTGGCATATTAACTCCTTTAGGAGAGTATAGCGCTTGGTCGGCATATCGTTGCCAACCATAATTCTAATAGCCCTTTGCGTACCCACTATAACTACTGCCTTTTTCGCTCTCGTTACGGCGGTATAGAGTAGGTTTCTGGAAAGCATCGGTCCACCGTTAGAAAGAGCAAGCACGACTACGGGAAACTCCGAACCTTGACTTTTATGGACGCTTACCGCATAAGCAAGCATCAAATGCTCTTGCGAACTTCTTTCGTATTGCACGACCTTTCCGTCGTCAAAAAGTACGGTTAGACATCCGCGCACCACGTCTGTAACGTAGCCGATTTCGCCGTTGAATACACCCGTACCTTCTTCGCCACCGCGCGACCATTTTAGAGAGTAGTCGTTTACGGTATGCATTACCTTATCGCCGACTCTGAACCCTACGCCGTTTACTATTACTCCGTCTTCGCGTGGATTAAGCGCGTTTTGGAGTATTGCGTTAAGGTTTTCCACTCCCGTTAAGCCCTTTTTTACGGGCGCAAGTACTTGTATATCGTTCGGCGTTACTCCCAAAAATGCGGGTAACCTTTCCGTAACCATACTTACTACCGCGCCTTGCACGGCTTGGAATCCTTCTTTATTATCAAAGAAGAAGTCGCTGGACGAATTGCGGAGCACGGGCATCTCGCCACGGTTTATTCGGTGAGCGTTTTCTACTATAAGCGAGTTTGCGTCTTGGCGGTGTATTTCGCTAAGATAACAAACGGGCAGTATTCCCGTTTCGATTATATCGGCAAGCACGTTCCCCGGAGAAACGCTTGGTAATTGGTCCTTGTCCCCAACTAGAATTAGCCTTGCGTTTTCGGGTAGCGCTCTAAGTAGGGCGTTAAAGATATATACGTCCGCCATAGAGATTTCGTCTACTATGACGACTTCGGTATCAAGTGGCTCTTTGTCGTTAAATCGATACGTGGGATGACCTTCGGAAAAGTCCATTTCCAATAGGCGGTGTATGGTCTTTGCTTTGAAGTCCGTTGACTCGGCAAGCCTTTTTGCCGCTCTTCCCGTAGGCGCGCAAAGAGAAACCTTCATGCCGGACGACAAGCAAAGGTCGAGTATGCACTTTACGATTGTCGTTTTACCCGTTCCCGGGCCACCAGTTATAACTACGCTACCTTTATTTATTGCCGTAACTACGGCTTCCTTTTGGGTTTTATCAAGATATAGGTTGTTGGCTTTTTCAAAAACGCTAATTTCTTTGTCCAGATTCAAGTCTTCGCCAAAATCATGATTTGCGATTTTGACCAGCTTGGACGCTATGCCGTTTTCTGTATTATATTCAAGCGAATTGGCGTAATATCTTACGTTTATGCCGTCTACGTCGGGTATAACTACGCTACGGAGTTTGCCTTTGAATTCTAGGATAGGTAGCATTTCTCCTATGCGCTCGTAATCGTCGGTTTTTAGGAGTAACGCCGTTTTTTCTATCAATTCTTCGGCAGGAAGCGTGGTGTGGCCTTCACGTGAGCCTGCGTCGCTCAGTACGTGCCTTATGCCCGCTATCAAGCGGAAATCCGAGTCTAGGTCAAACCCCATTTTAACGGCTATATCGTCAGCGGTAGTAAAGCCTATGCCGTCTACGTCTTCGGCAAGAATATATGGGTTTTCCTTTATGACTTCTTCCGTCCTTGCGCCATAAAACGAGAATATTCTTATGGCCTTGGACATGGAAATATTATACTTTTGAAGGAAGATTACGGTATTGCGCATGCCTACGTTTTCTTTGTAGCATTCCGCTATGGTTTTGGCGGTTGTTTTGCCTATACCGCTTACTTCCGTTAGCCTTTCCGGAGAGTTTTCGAGTACGCTCAACGTTTGGAGTCCAAAATGGTTGACTATCTTTGTCGCAAGCACGGGGCCTACGCCGTGGAAAAGTCCGCTGGCAAGGTAGTTTACGATACCGAGTTTGTTGGTAGGGGCATCGAATCTTACTCCGCTAATTTCGAATCTATCGCCGTATTTTGCGCTGGAAGACCATTTGCCTTCCAAAGTTACGCTTTCTCCTTCGGAAATTTCCGGCGCGCAACCAACGGCGGTAATGGTACCGTCGTCCGTTTCTACTTCCAGTACGGAAAAACCGTTTTCCGGGTTAAAAAATATAACCGCTATTACGCAACCTTTAATTTCCATAATAGTATTATATCATATACTTATTAAAAAGTGTTGCATAAAGTCATAAAATATGGTTAAATTTAATAAGACGAAAAACGGCGCGAATAGGTCGATAAAAAAGTTAAATAAAAGCAAATTTTTATTGTAAAAAGTAGCGTTTTTTAGTTGACTTGCGTCTTTTTAGTTGCTATAATAACTAGGCTTGCGAATATGCGAGTATTTTGTGTAGCAAAAGGAGCCTATGGAACCGTCAATAATAAAATTATTATCGGAAAAAAAGGTCATAGGACTAAGACAAGTAAATCGCGGTATCAAAGAAAATCAAATAAGGTGTGTTGTGATTGCCGATGATACCGAGTGCAATATTAGGCTAGAACTTACGAACACCTGCCGTAAAGCGCGCGTCCCCGTAAAAAGAGTTCCTTCCAAAAGTGAACTCGGCAAAACCCTCGGAATAGACGTAGATTGCTCCACGGTCGGTATCCTCAAGTAAAAGCCCTTCGATTTTCCCAAAAGGGTTGAACGGGAAAATCAAATAACGTAAGGAGGAACCCTTAATGCCAACAACTAATCAGCTCATCAGGCAAGGTAGAACGCGTCAAGCTAAAAAGTCATTGACTCCCATTATGGACGGATGTCCCCAAAAGAGAGGCGTATGTCTTTCCGTTACGACTACTACCCCCAAAAAGCCTAACTCCGCAGTCCGTAAGATAGCAAGAGTACGTCTTGTTAACGGAATGGAAGGTACCATTTATATTCCTGGTATCGGCCACAATCTCCAAGAGCACAGCGTAGTGCTTATCAGAGGCGGAAGAGTTAGAGACCTTCCCGGTGTTAGATACCACATCATCCGTGGTACCCTAGATACTGCCGGCGTTGCAAAACGTAAGCAAGCAAGGTCT
>JAZRAN010000225.1:0-4835 GCA_045634605.1 Candidatus Stercoripulliclostridium sp.
CGTTTATCTCTTCTCGCTTTGTCAATACTTTTTGCGTGAAGAAACTTTTGCTTTTATCGTCGATTGTTGCAATAGCGCTTTTTGCTTGCAACCTAGAAGTTACTAGGGAAATTGGAAGTAGACTTGCCACTTCTTTGTCACCCGTAATGATAGGGGTGTTTTTTGCGCTTGTACTAAAAGCGCCCGTTGATTTTTTAGAAAAAACCATCCTTTCTTCTCCCAAACTAAACAAGACTCGCAGACCGCTTGCGCTCACGCTTTCCATAACGCTCATATTTGGGTTTTTATTTTTAATAGGATATCTTGTTGTGCCGGAACTTATAGGGAGCGCCTACGCCCTAAAATCAAGCCTAGAAGGCCTAATTAACGGCGTCGGAGAGCAATCGGTCGGTAGCGTAGGCAAGATTGCGGAGTGGCTCAAAAAAGCGCTCGAAAAGGCGCTTATAGGGGCGGATAACTTCGTCCCTGCGTTAGTCGATAAAATAGGTGGAGTTGCAAAAGGGATAGTCAACGCCTTTCTTGGTTTTATGCTTGCCGTCACGATGCTTTCGGGTAGCGATAAACTCGGCGAATTCATAGGGGCGATTTCGCATAAAATATTTGGCGAAAAACGGAGCGAGTTTATAAAAGGCGCGCTTGGCGCAGTAATAGAAAAGTTTTCCAAGTATCTTGGCGGAAGTATCGTGGAGTCCATAATATTTTCTCTCGTTTGTTACCTTGCTTTCCTTATATTCAAGTTGCCGTACGCTCTTCTTCTTGCGGTGGTTGTGGGAATACTCAACGTAGTGCCTACGGTGGGCGGTTATATAGGTGGCGCAATAGGGGTAATCATACTTCTTACGGTATCGTGGAAGACGGCGCTAACCTTTGTTGTTATCACCTTGGTTTTGCAACAATTAGAGCAAGTAACCACCTACCCCATAATAGTGGGAAGATACGTAGGGCTTTCTCCTTTTATGGTGCTTCTTGCCGTAGTGGTAGGGGGTGGATTGTTCGGTTTTTGGGGATTTATACTCGGGGTGCCCGTCCTTGCATTTATATACAATCTTGCGAGCGTGATGGTAAGAAGTAAGACCATAAAAGACGAAAAAGAGCAAATTAAGACGTAAAATTCCAAATAGTCTAATTTATCATATTTGCGTGGACATAATCTTTACGCCTACTCCCGTAGAGCAACTTCTTTGTTATATTAGAGAAAAATACCCTTATTGCGACGTGTGTCTGATAGGGGATGCTCCCACGCTTTCGTACGCCTTAGAAAAGGGCGGGAATAGGGTTGTGTTTGGGGACGGTAGCCTTTTGGAAAGCGTGCGAATAGTCGTTGCGGTAGGTGGGGAAAAGGAAGTAGAACTCGCCAGACAGCTAGGCTTGCCATACGCGGTTTTGGCGGATGGAATATTCCTTTCACTTTTGCAAGATTTCTACGTTTATGATTTCCAAAAAATAGAAAATAGATACCCAAACATAGCATTTATAAAAAAGAACGAAGACGGAAGAAAACTCCGTGCGGAACTAGAAATCTTACGCCTTGCGCTCAGTGTGGAGTGCCTTAATTTGCTAGGTTCCGCCATCCGCACGGACAAGGTTAAGAAAGGGAAAGAAACGCTTTCTCGACTAGCAGAATACGAAAAAGATTTTCACACGGACGAAGAGTGGTTTTACTTTATGGCGGATTGCATAAAGGGGCTTGGCGGACTCGAGTACGTATCCTTTTTGTTTGGGGCGCTAGAAAGGTGGCATCCCGAAAATCTTTTTTATGCAAAATACTATTCGCTTTTTTCTCTCTTATATTTAATAAGACTATTTACAAAAATAGATTTTTGCGTTATACTACCCCGTGTGGACTTGTGTCGCGTGCGTATGCTCGCGGAGTCGCAAGGCATAACTCTTCCCAAAAATCATAACGTGCAAGCATCGTCTTTTATTCCCGTATTGCGAGCGGAAGACTTGTGGACGGAAAAGGAGCTTGTGGAGTCGCTTGGCGTGTTTAGGTTTTGCGTAGGGGAAGGGCGAGTCGACTACGATGCTTTGCTCACTTCCGTAATACTCAGCGTGGCGGTACGTCCAAAAAAGGAAATGGTCGGGTACTTTGTCGATATGGGATACGTAGACGCATTGCTTAACCCGAGCGAAAGAGGAAGGTATGAGAGCAACAGTTGATGCCGATTTATTCTTGTTTGACCTGGACGGTACGATTTATTTGGGCGACAAGCCCATAGAAGGCGCAATCGATACGCTAAAGAAACTTACCGCTCTTGGTAAAAAAGTTTGTTTTTTGACGAACAACTCATCCAAGGACAAAAGGGAATACGTAAAGAAAATTTCTTCTATGGGATATCCCGTAGACCTTTGGCAAATAGTTACCAGCACTATGGCGGCAGTACAATTTTTGCACACTCGCCGTCCGTCAAAGAGCGTTTACCCCATAGGCACGCCAACCTTTGTGCAAACGCTGGAAGAAGAAGGCGTACCGATTAGCGAAGATGCGGATATCGTACTCCTTGCTTTTGATACCACTCTCAATTATGAAAAACTTTGGAAGGCAAACATCCTTCTCGAAAAGGGTAGGGAATTCATAGCAACCCACCCCGACACCGTTTGTCCGTCCGATATAGGCGATATGCCCGACGTAGGCGCAATGATGGCGCTCTTTGAGTGCTCTTGCGGAAGGGCTCCCAGTGTAATATGCGGTAAGCCGTACTCGCCTATGGCGGAAATAGTAAGGCACCTTTTTGATATTCCCAAGGAAAAAATCGTTATGATAGGCGACCGACTTTACACGGACATTTTGTTTGGCATCAATAACGGATTCCAATCCGTACTCGTTCTTTCCGGCGAAACCAATAAGGAAATGCTTTCCGCAAGCGGTATCAAGCCGTCTTTCGTATTCGATAGCGTGGTAAGTCTTGTCGAGAACGACTAATATTGTGTTAAAAATTGTTGCAAAATCTATATTATTAATATATAATAAACAAGTTATACAAAACTTTTCGGAGTAAATATGAAGAAGAAAGTATTAAGTTTAATAATTTGCGCGCTCCTAGTAGCAGTTATGGCTTTCTCCCTTGTTGCTTGTAACGAAAGCTATAAGCAAGACGCAGTAGAAACCGATTTGTCCGATAGTACGGTCGCATCCAACGGCGGTATGGCAGTTAGAGTTGGTAAGTATTTGTACTTCATCAACGGCTATGCAGAAGAAGCTGGCGAAAACGACTTTGGCGAAGCTGTAAAGGGCGCTATCATGAGAGTAGAGTTAGAAAACGGCGCTCCCAAAGCGAACACCCTAAAGACCATAGTTCCCAAGAACGTCTATAACACCAACACCAAGGTTGGCTTGACCGTTGCGGGCGACTATATCTACTACACCACTCCTTCCGTAGAAAAGGGCTCCAAGGGTACCGCAATGACTTCCAATATGTGGATTATGCGTACCAAACTAGACGGAACGGATACCCAAGTCCTAGTAAAACTAGAAGGTTATACCACCAACTTCCGTATTGCGGGCGACTATCTCGTTTACCAAGACGCAGAATATAACCTACACGCAATCGACCTAAAAGCAAAGAAGATTAAGGACGAAATCGTAAAAGAAGAAATCTCTTCCGCAATGCTTAGTTACGCATACGCAGACGTTCTTCCCAGCGTTGTATTCTTTACTATGCCTTCCGAAGACAAGACCGAAACCTACAACGAAGTTTGGGCGTTCATAAACGGCGAAGTCAAGAGAATTTTCGACGGCAAAACTTCCTATGACGCATCCACTCTTGCTCACAAGAACGGATATTCATTAAGCATCGTTGACGTTCAAACCATTGCCGGCAAGACTCGTCTTATATACACCAAGAGTGATAGTGGCGCAAACAGCACTTCCAAGGGTGATTACTACTATGACTTTGATGCAAACTACAACTTTAGCCAAGCAAACGAAGTTCGTCTAACTTCCGGCTTGAACTATACTTCCTACAACTTCTTTGACGGCAACAACGTTCTTGCAACCGATTCCGACTCCATCGACTATCTCCGCATAGTAGACGGCAAGTGGGTAAGCGACGTCGTAGTAAAGGCAAGTAGCGCAACTCTAATGAGAGTTAGCGTAGCTAACGATGAAGTTAAGGCAACCTACCTAGCATCCAGCGTTATGTACGAAATCAAGGTTTTGGAAAAGTCCGGTGACGCATATAGCAAGGCGCTTTCTTCCGCAAAGACCATCTTTAACTCCAAGTTTGATTCCGCATGGCTTGGCGTAGACCTAGTAGGCGACGTAGTATGTTTCTTCAATAGTGACGTTCTAAAGAACGCTTACTATCTTGACCTTTCTAAAGTAGTAGACAGAAGCGCAAACACTCTAATTCCTACTCAACTAGGCAAGTTTAGCGCAGAAGATAATTATGCGATGTTGGAGTCTTCTACCGAAACCAAATAAA
The DNA here is from genome assembly GCA_045634605.1 of Candidatus Stercoripulliclostridium sp. Lineage (GTDB taxonomy): Bacteria > Bacillota > Clostridia > Christensenellales > DTU072 > Stercoripulliclostridium_A. The sequence continues at coordinate 4,425 of JAZRAN010000225.1, forward strand.
AAACACGCTATTTTGGCGACCTACTTCACAAACTAAAAAATCTCCACTCAGTCATTTACGTCCAAGTAAACTCCTGTCGTGGAGATTTTTTGTTTGCTTGTATCTCATCCAAACTAGCGTGTTTTTTAGTGCGTGGGTAATTGCCGTAGAGCGAATACCACGCATTTTAGCGAACAATTTCACAAAAGGCAATCTCCCTGCAGGGCGCAGTACGAGTAGTACAGCAACCCTTTGGGAGATTTTCTTTTGCTCGTCTTTCATCTAAACTAGCGTGTTTTATTAAATGCAGAATGCAGAATTCAGAATGCAGAATTAGGCTTCACTCCGCTACGCTTCGCTCACAAGGATTAATAAATTATAAACCTTTTTCACTTCTTTCCTTGTGAGTGGAGTAAAACGAAACGAAGCAAT
>JAZRAN010000226.1:0-1966 GCA_045634605.1 Candidatus Stercoripulliclostridium sp.
AGGTCTACGTGATGGCCGTTGGGCGGTACTGGACTATGATGACGTTTTGGTTCATATCTTTAATAGCGACACTCGTGATTTCTTCTGTCTGGAAAAACTTTGGAAGGACCACAAGGTAGTAAAGAACGAAGAAGAATAGGAACAGGTGATGGAAGAAAAAGAGATGCTTGCGGAAATTAGTTCCGCGCAAGAAGAAATAAAAGAAAGTGACCAATCGGAAGTTACGGAAGCCGTATCTCCCGTTTTGGATGCCGAAAACACGGATAAAAAGACGGAAACCAAGCCCAAGAAGAACGTAAAAAGACTTGCTACCGCCTACATTACCAAGGTAGCGGTACTAAGCGCAGTCGCAACGGTACTCTACTTTTTTGCGCGTTTCCCCATTTTTACCGTTCCGCCTTTTAACGTACTTGATATGGATTTTTCCGACATACCTGCGCTCATTGGCGGATTTGCTCTTGGCCCCGTAGCAAGCGTAATTATTGCGTTTATTCGTTGCGCCGTCAAGCTTTCTACTTCCACGACTGCGTTTGTCGGGGAACTTTCCGCATTTGTCGTAAGCATAAGTTTTACGCTCCCTGCAACCATAATTTATAAGTACAAAAAGAACATTAAAGGCGCTTTGATAGGACTTGCGGTAGGCGTTGTATCCAACGCAATCATAAGCTCGCTTTCCAACTATTTCATTATGGTGCCTATGTACGCAAAACTCTATTCTCCCGCGCTAATGGAAGTTAGAGTACAATTTGCGTTTATGTACGGACTTGCTTTCAACCTAATAAAAACCGTTGTTGCGTCCGTAATCACGTTTATACTTTATAAAAGACTTTCCAAGATTTTGCATTTATGATAGTAGTAACCAAATCACTTTTAGAAACGGAAGCGCTTGCTAGAGAAATTGCGAGCGTCATAAAAGGCGGAGAAGCCATACTTCTCCACGGTACTTTGGGGGCGGGTAAAACGACTTTCACCAAGGGGTTTGCCAAGGCGATTGGCGTAGAAAAGACCGTCGTAAGTCCTACCTTTACTATCGTCAAGGAATATAAGGGCGCAAACTTGATGCTCTACCACATAGATATGTACCGCATAGAAGACCCCGATGAAATCTACGAGCTCGGCATAGAAGAGTTATACGCTCCCGACTCTGTTACGGTCATTGAGTGGAATAAGATGGAAGAGTTACCGGAAAAGGTTATAACAATAAACGTAGAAGTAGTTGATGAAACGACTAGACGTTGGGAGATACTCGGGATATGAAGGCTTGCATAATTGATAGTTCGGCTAATGAGTTGGCGCTTGCCGTAATAGACGGCGACAAGATATACGAATACGTTGGTAATGCCGGCGCAAGAAGGCATACTTCGGAAATTTTGGTTGCGCTTGACGAACTTTTTAATAAGTCGGGAGTTGATGCAAAAACTCTTGATTACGTAGGCGTAGTGGTAGGCCCCGGCTCTTTTACCGGCATAAGAATAGGGGTTTCTACCGCCAATGCGATGGCTTATGCGAGTGGCGCAAAGCTAGTGGAAATCACCGAGTTAGAGAGTATGCTTGCCTATGAGAAGACGGCTCTTGCGCTCATAGACTGCAAGCACGATAACTATTATTGCCTATATAAAGACGGGGAAAACTTGGAATACAAGGCTCAAAATGCAAGTGAAATCGACTATGAAGGAAGTAGAATTTTGTTCACTTCTCCGTCTATAAAAAACCAAGTAGAGATACTAAAAAACAAGATTAGTAAGGGAGAATTCAGCTCCGTTGCTAAGCCTTTCTATATGAAAAAATCATCTGCGGAGATGTAAAAGAGATGAGCTATAAAATAGAAAAATATACCTTGGACGACCTTCACGCTATTGCGGAAATAGAGAAAGAATGCTTTGAGCGTCCTTGGTCATACGAAAGTTTTTGTATGGAGTATGCGGACAAGAATAAGTTCTATTTTGTAGCCAAAGATACCGAAAAC
>JAZRAN010000227.1:0-8112 GCA_045634605.1 Candidatus Stercoripulliclostridium sp.
TGGAACTTGAACTTTTGTCTGTTTTGGACGGCTTGAACGCGCCTAATATCCAAAAGGTTTTAGAGTATGAAAACAGGGCGTTATGCCTTATTTGCCATCTCGCTAAGTAGGTCTTGGAACAGGTCGTCTTCGGCAAGAGAAAGTTCTATAACCTTTCTTGCAAGCCTATCCATCTTTGCTTTGGGGCGGTTGCTCGCAAGCAAGTTTGCCGAGTTTTGACCAACTTCACTTTCCGCTCTTTCTAACTCGAAATCTTTTAGGAGAGCGTTTTCCCCTACCAATAACTTTTTGTTAGGATTAAACTTTCTAACAAAATACTCTACCGCCGTAACGAAGGTGAGTGGCGCTTTTATATTAGGTATCACGCGCGCGATATAAAGACTTGTATCGTCCAAGTAACAAATGTATCCGTCTTTAACGAGCATCGTGCCTACTTCACGAGTGAGCATTTCCAGCAGTATATCTCCGCCTATGAGCGCCGTGGGCTTGGGAAGAATTAGCACTTCTTCCGCAGTCATATCAAAGAGTTTTGCTTCCGCAGTAGTGCAGTAATCGTATTCTTCTATAATTCCCGTTACTTCCGTAAACTTTTGGGGCGTACCGCTAACGAGCATAATGGTTGCTTTTGCGAGTCCGTGCTCTTCATATAGCTCTACGCTTTCTCTTTGCGCAGTACTCCTTAGCGCCCTAAACTCCGTGGGAGTCGGGGGAAGTATGACTTCATCAAGGACTTCTCCGCCACTAGCAAGCCCTACTATCGTCCTGCCGTCTTCAAAAATGACGTATGCGTCCGATTCCGATATCTTTTTCTTCCTTTCTTCCACCCTTTTAAGTAGGCAATCAATTTCGACTTCCCCTAAAACAACCTTGTCGCAAGCAAGCCTTACGCCGTTTTCAAGGTCGGGAGCGGGTATAAAAGTCCTGTCTTTTTCCGTAATAGGAAGGGTAGGCGCAATTATCTTGCACCTTCCGCATAGCCCCTTGCCACCGCAAGGAAAGATAAAGCCTTCGCTTTCTAGTATACTGCGAAGGCTATCGTTGTTAGCGTTTATCTTAATTTTCATTATGCTCCGTATGAATAGTATGCTTCAATCCAAGTGTTATATCCGCGTTTGGTAACGGTGTTACCGCCTTCTACAACTTCTCTTGCAGCGCCTTTTAGTTCAACGGGGAGAGTTTCTCCCAATACGTAATCAACGTAGTTGCCTTCTGCGTCTTGTACCTTAATTTCGTCCGCAACGTAGACTGCGCAACCGCCGATAGTAGTAAGATTGGTTACGCCTTTACCAAAGTATAAAGTTCCTTGGTTGTTAGCGTTGTTTACGTCGTACATAACGGAGAATACCTTTTCGTAATTTTGATATTCGCCGTCTACTTCGTCCGCTTGGATTTCGATATCGATGCCTTCGTCAACGAAGAATATTACGCTGTGACGAGAGCCGATACCCGCGGTTACAAGAATAGTATCGATAACGTCGGGAGTAAATACGAACGCTCCGTTTGCGTTAACGCTCATACCGGCAAGGTCAACTTCGCCTTCGTAGCCGGGACGGGTAACGCTGGGGAGTATTTCCTTACAAGTGTTAAGGTAATCGGTATTTACAACTGCGCCGTTATATAGGAATATAGAGTGGGTAATGGACTCGCTCGGAGTACCGTTGTTGTTATTAAAGTCCTTTATGATTTCGTTGGGAGTGGCGTTATTCTTGTGTACTCTGCTTATCAAGTTTTCAAATGAAGTGGAAGAAGAAGGAGTGCTGGTGAATACGCCTGCTTGACAAAGCGCATAAAGGGAAGTGCCGGTAACTGCGCTTGATGCTGCGGTACCTACTTCTTGCACCTTAGTATTGGGGTCTATTAGAGAAAGAACGCCTACGTCGTGCTTATCAAGAACTTCGGCAAGGGTTAGGTTGTTCATCTTGTCGGACAAACCGCCTACGGTGGTGTCTGCGAGAGCCTTTAGTATTCTTGCGGAATCTTCCTTAACTTCTACGACGTCGCCGAGTTTTAGACCATTAATTCTATCTTGTAGCGTTGTTTTTTCGCCAAGTTGCTTTAGCGTTAGGTCGGCAATAGATACCATAATGGGGTGGCTTACTCCGTCTTGAATATCAACCGCATCACCGATAGTCATCATATCGATTTTTGCGCTTAGTCCGTTCAAGGTGGAATCTGCTAGGAAGTTCAAAACTTTGTTATCTGCGGGAATATCGATAGCGTCGGCAATGGTCATCGCATCAATTTTTGCGCCTAGTCCGTCTAGCGTGCTGGTGGAAAGGAAGGTCAAAATCTTGTTACCTTCGGTATCAACCGCATCGCCAATGGTCATTTCTTTGATAGCGGTATCTAGCTCGTCAAGAGTCTTGTTTTGTAGATATTTTAGAACTTTGGAACTATCTTCGCCGATTTTCATAGCGTCGCCGATAGTCATATCTTTGATAGCGCCGTCTATTTCATCAAGTTTTTTGTCTTTTAGGTATTTTAGTACTTCCGTACTATCTTCGCCGATTTCTATGGCGTCGCCGATAGTCATTTCCTTGATAGCGCCGTCAAGTTCGCCGATTTTGGTGTCTTTTAGGTATTTTAGTACGCTGGTACTATCTTCGCCGATTTCCATAACTTCGCCAATAGCGATATCTTGGATGATAGCGTCCATATCTTCGCTAACTTCCTTCATCGTCTTTTTGCCGAGTTTTTGCATAAGAACGCTACTTGCGGGGTTTTCTTCGGTTGCGTCTTCTTCGTATACAACTTCTATAAAACTGTCGAGAGTATTTTGGTCAAGGTCGCCAAAAGCTTCGCTAACGGGCTTTGATAGGAATTCTTCGTCTTGGAACAAGGGAAGGTCGGGAAGTTCAATCTCAAACTTCTCTTGCATTATAGTCATAGTAAGGTTGTCGGTAACGGTTGCGCCCAAATTGGAAAGGGAACTTTCTCCAACAACGCTTGCATCTATGCCAAGCGCATCGCTAATGGTAGCGGATATCTTGTTGATACCAACCTTTCCTTCTATGTCCTTGATAGGAGTGGTAGAAAGGTTGCCTACTATATCAAGAATACCCTTTCCGTATTCTAGTATGGAAAGGTTTTCTTGTTCTTCGTTTAGGTCCATACCTACGCTGGACCCTACGCTTTCTTCAACGGTTTTCATCATGCCGTCTTTGGTAAGAAGCATATAACCGCCGCCCACGAGAGCAACGGCTACTATAAGTACGCCAACGGATATGCCTACCATAAATCCGCCAAAGTGTTTTAGCATATTAATTCTCCTTTTTCCTAATTAGAACTATTTGCCTAAACTGCCCATCAAATCGCCAAGGTTGACGGATTTAATCAAGAAGTCGTATAGGAAGTTGTTTTCCATTAGGAACTTGGTGACGAAGGTGTTGGATATGAATTCGTTTACGGGAGCCATAAACGAGAGTTGTGATAGTAGTTGAACAACGGTAAGGAGTATTAGCACGAATAAAGCGCCCATTACCAAACCGAATACGCCACCGAGCATCTTGTCGAAGAAGTGGACGATATAGAGTGAAGATATGAGCTTTTTGAGTAGTTTCGCAAGTAGCGCAATAAGAATTCTCGTTAAGATAAGAAGTATAACGAAAACCGCTGCGGTAAAGATTATAGAAACTATGGGAGCGGTTACGCAGTCTATAAAGTCTATCGTATTGGTTTGGTCCTTGTAGTCTTCTATTTCCAAATTAAGTTCCGCGCCCGTTTGTAGTAGTTCGTCTGCGCCTTCAGTTAGAAGTCCCGCTACCTTTACGAAGTCGAGAAGAGCGTTTTCTTTGAAGATATCTTCAAAGGGAGCTTTTGCGCCGTCGATTTCATAAACGAGTTCTTTTTCGCCGTCTTCGTTTAGGTCATAGTAGAATACCTTTGCGTATGCGTTGGGAAGTTTTTCCGCAAGGGGACTTTCCAATGATTCGGTCAAGGTTGCGTCAAGGTCGGTACCGACTATAATCATATCGGTGACGGGGCCGGTTGCAACTACGGCAACTACTACTACCAATATGGTAGAAATAAGGCCTACGCAGGTCTTAACAAGTCCGCGCTTGATGCCAAGCAAAACCATAAGGACTATAATTGCTACTAACACAAGGTCTAAAATAATTTCCATATTCGTCTCCTTAGTGGCGACACTTCTCAGTGTACACCTTACTATTATGTATTTTAACACACGCGCGTATATAAGTCAAGTGGGGAATTGTCGCTTTTTGGCGCGTTATTTCCCTTCCTTACGCATAAAAAACCACAAACGGCTAATAAACTTTCTTATGCCACTCCCCGTAATTTTATGTATAGGTTCATCCCAAGTCGTAGGCGACTCGTTAGGTCCCCTTGTAGCCGACCTGCTCCGAGAAAAATACTCCGTCCCCGCCTTTGTGTACGGGGGCACAAGGTCGCCCGTCAACGGAGTTAACTACACAACCTACTTCACGCACCTAAAAAGAGTTCACCCAAATAGCCTTATTATCGCAGTAGACGCTTGCGTAGGGGATAAAAACGAAATAGGCAAAATAAAGTATTCCCCAAAAGGACTAAAAGCCGGCGAAGCGCTAAAAAAGAATCTCCCAAGAGTCGGCGACGTGGGAATTCTAGGCGTAGTTGCGCCCCGCTCTAACGACAATTTACTCGCTCTTATGCGCTCTCCACACTCTCTTGTAACTAATATGAGCGAAAAAATAGCATATAATATTTCCAGATTTCTCTCCGTTCCTTCACAAAAAGGGACAAATCTTTAATTGCTCTTTAAGAAATCATATGGTATAATTAGTAATAACAATCAAAAATATGCTAAATTAAGCGAGAAAATAAAATGAATAATCCCAAACCAAACAATAAAAGAACCTTCATAATGATAGCCGTTATGGTAGTAGCCGTACTAGTGCTTGCTATCATTTTGACGAACACTATGAAGACCGAGCCCGAAGTGCTAAGCTATGATAAACTTATCAGCAAGGTTAAGGACGGTAGCGTAGAAGCATTGTATTTTAACGGCGACTATATCGTCAACGTGCTCTATACCAAGGATGCGGAAACCACCCCCGAAGACTACGCTAAACGAGTAGAAAGTTTCGGGAAGGGCAAATATAAAGATGCAACCGCAGTCATCACCTACCGCAACAACCTAGTTCTTGCGCTAGAAAAACTGGAAGTAGAAGGCTCTCTTTCCGACGGTATGCCTACTATGTGGCTAAACGACCCGAGTGAAGGCAGTTTTTGGAGTTACGTTCCCTATATTTTGAGCTTTGTAGGTATCATAGGCATAGGCATATTCCTGTTCGTTATGATGCGTAAGCAAGGCGGTGGAGCAAACGGAGCGATGAACTTTGGCAAGACCAAGTCCAAGGCAGTCGATAAGGTAAAGGTAAGATTTACCGACGTTGCAGGCGCAGAAGAAGAAAAGCAAGAACTAAAAGAAGTCGTTGAATTCCTAAAGAGCCCCAAAAAGTTCAAGGAAATCGGCGCAAAAATACCAAAAGGCGTTCTTTTAGTAGGCCCGCCCGGAACGGGTAAAACCTTGTTCGCAAAGGCAGTTGCAGGCGAAGCAAACGTTCCCTTCTTCTCCATAAGCGGTTCCGACTTTGTAGAAATGTTCGTAGGCGTAGGCGCAAGCCGTGTACGCGACCTATTTGCGCAAGCGAAGAAATCGCAACCTTGCATCGTATTCATTGATGAAATCGACGCCGTAGGTAGAAAGCGTGGCGCAGGTCTTGGCGGTGGCAACGACGAACGCGAACAAACGCTAAACCAACTACTTGTCCAAATGGACGGCTTTGAAGAAAACGAGTCCATCGTCATTATGGCGGCAACCAACCGCGCGGACGTACTCGACCCCGCCCTACTCCGCCCGGGCAGATTCGACAGACAAATTTACGTCAACCTTCCCGACGTTCGCGGTAGAGAAGCAATATTCAAAGTACACGCAAGAAACAAACCCCTATCTCCCGATATCGACTTCAAAAACCTTGCTCGCCTAACCACCGGTTTTAGTGGCGCGGATATAGCGAACCTACTAAACGAAGCGGCCATCATTGCAGCAAGAGAAGATAGAAAAATCATCACTATGGTTGATATCCTAGAAGGTATCAATAAGGTCATTGCGGGACCCCAAAAGCGTAGTAGAGTGGTTACCGAAAAGGACAAACGCATCACTGCGTACCACGAAGCAGGTCACGCTCTTGTGGGCAGAATTTTGAAGAACTGCGACGCAGTACAAGAAGTAAGTATTATACCGCGCGGTATGGCGGCAGGCTACACCATTTCTCGTCCCAAGTCGGATGACGCGCACACCACCCTTTCCCACTTGCACGATACTATCGCTATGACTATGGGCGGTAGAGCGGCGGAAGCGTTAATCATCCGTGATATAACTACCGGCGCAAGCCAAGACATCAAGCACGCAACGAGTATTGCTCGCCGTATGGTAACCGAGTGGGGTATGTCACCCGAGCTCAAGAACGTCTACTTTGGTGGCGAACAAGAAGTATTCATCGGTAGAGATTACCAAACCCAAGCAAGCTACTCCGATGAAGTTGCAGGCCTTATAGACAAAGAAATAAGAAAGATAGTCGACACCGCATACGATAGAGCGCTCGCTACCCTAAAGGAAAACGAAGACAAGCTACACGTTATGGTTGCTCTCCTATTCCAACACGAAACCATCTACGGCGACGAAGTTGATATGATTATGGAAGGCAAAACGGTAGAAGAAATCAGCGCTTATATAGAAGAAAAGAAAGCGAAGAGAGAAGCGGAAGCCAAGGCGAAAGCGGAAGAAGCAAGGGCAAAAGAAAATCCCCTAGGCAACCCTAAGGACCTAATCGTAGCGAAAGCCCCCGTCATCACCGTAACCGAGCCTATTATCATTACGGAAGAAGTCAAGGCGGAAACCCCTATCCCCGAAACTCCCACCGAAGAGTCAACGGAAACCGAAGACTCCGACAACAACGCCAACGAATAATAAAAAGAGCCGAAAGGCTCTTTTTTAATGCAAAATTCCGTTTTACCAATAGGAAAAAGCTAGAATAATTTTATCCCTTGCGCATTGCCTTATAATATGATAAAATCATAATATCAACCTATGGAGAAAAATTATGGTAGAAAAAAGAAGTATTGCCAAGGCGATTATCCTTTCTATTATTACGTTTGGCATCTATGAGCTTTATTGGTTTGTTAAAATGACTGATGAAGTTGCGGAAATTACCGGTGACCACAATAACGCAAGCGGTGGTATGGCTCTTGTGCTTACTATCATCACGGGTGGTTTATACGGCATATTTTGGGCTTATAAAATGGGCGAAAAGTTGGACCGCTATGAAGGTGATAACCACGGCGACCGCGCTTTAATTTATCTAATTCTCCACGTTGTAGGCCTAGGTATCATTGCGTTCTGTATGATTCAAGACAGCATAAACAAGATAGTAGATACTCCTTCTTCTTACGATAAATAATAAACTACTCATAACGCAAAAAGGCCACTCGATTGAGTGGTCTTTCTTTTGCGTTTTATTCTTCGGTATCAAAGTCCGGGATGTACTCTTCTTCTGCGCTTGCTATCTCTTGTGTAAAAATATTCGTTAAACCGAGCTTCAAAGCGTGATTGATTACTATCTTATATTCTATTGGCTTGAGCCGTCTGTTAGGCTCTTTGCAATTAGGCATAGGAGTAAATTGGGACATTAGACTAACGGTAATGTCTTTTCCCAGTCGTCCCACCAAGTCCCCTAGCGCAGTCTTACTGTTGTCCAGGTAACCCGGGAGCACTAGGTGCCTTATTATTACGCCTTGCTTGAGCAATCCGTCCTGTTGTACCATAGGTTTTTCCTTGACCATTAGTTCTATTGCATCAAGGGCTACTTCGGGGTAATTTCTTCTCTTTGAGAGCCTTAACCCTAGGTTTTGGTCACCGTATTTGTAGTCCGGGAGAAATACGTCCACGTAGGGAAGCAGCTCTTTTATGACTTCTACTTTCTCATATCCCGACGTATTATAGACTATCGGTACACTTGGGCGGTATATATCAAGCGCCCTTCTTATTTGGTCGCTCCATTGGGTGGGAGTAACAAAGTTTATGTTATGTACGCCTTCCCCTTCCAGCCTTTT
>JAZRAN010000228.1:0-16847 GCA_045634605.1 Candidatus Stercoripulliclostridium sp.
AGACCGCTTGGCCTCCGACTTTTTTTTATTGACTAAATTACTTTTATAAAGTAATATAATTATGTATGATTATTTTAGGAATTGACCCAGGATATGGGATTTTAGGTTTTGGCGTCATAGAAACCGACGGCATTCATCATAAGGCTATTGCGTACGGCGCAATAGAGACACCTAAATTTTCTCGTTTCCCAATGCGCCTAAAATACATAGGGGATCAAATAGCAGGGCTCATTACACACTACAATCCCGATGCGGTTGCCGTAGAAGAATTATTCTTCCAAAACAACGCAAAAACTGCAATTATGGTTGCCGAAGCGCGCGGTGTAGTACTGTACGTCGCAGAATCAAAAGCCATACCGCTTTTTGAATATACTCCCATGCAAATCAAGCAAGCAACGACAGGCTATGGCAGGGCGGAAAAAAGACAAATTCAAGAGATGGTAAAAATGCTACTTGGATTGAGTAAAATTCCCAAACCAGATGACGCGGCCGATGCTTTGGCAGTTGCAATAACACACGCGCAAACCAACCCTAAAATGGGTAACTTTGGAGTAAAATAATATGTATTCTTATATTTCCGGACAAATAGTCAACGTAGAAAATAATCTTGTAACCATCGACGTTAACGGCATTGGTTATGAAATTGCTTGCTCGGTTAATACCCTTATGAAAGTGCCTACCCAAGGTAACTTTGGCAAGCTTTTTACCTATTTGTACGTTAGAGAAGACGAAATGAGCCTTTATGGTTTTGCAACCCGTGAAGAAAAGGCTATGTTCTTAAAGTTGATTACTATAAGCGGTATTGGACCTAAAGCGGCTATTGGCATCCTATCCGGAATGCGACCGGAAGCGTTGGCGGTTGCAATAGTAACTTCAGATATCAAAACGATTGCAAAAATCAAAGGTGTCGGCAAAAAAACGGCGGAAAGAGTCGTTCTTGAATTGCGAGAAAAGCTTGCTACGCAAGAAACCGATTATTTTACCGGAGAAGTTAGCGTTAGCGTAACCGGACTTGATAATCTTTCCCAAGAAGCAATTACCGCTCTTAAATCACTCGGATGCACGCAAGCAGAGGCAGTTTCTATGGTATCTGCCGTAAGAAAGGATTGCGATACGCTGGAAGAAATCATACTTAACGCGCTTAGGAGAATGGATAAATAATGAAAGATTCTTTTGGAACGTACAAGCCCGAAGATTATTCTGCATACGCAGTTAACGAACACGTCACGTCCCCGGATGAGCTTCCTAGCGACGTAAACGATAATATTTTGCGTCCTACGACTCTTGATGAATACGTTGGCCAAGATAAAATAAAAGAAAATCTAAAGGTCTTCATAGAGAGCGCAAAACAAAGGGGAGAAGCGTTAGACCACGTTTTGCTATACGGCCCGCCCGGACTAGGTAAAACCACTCTTTCCAAAATAATTGCAAACGAAATGGGTGTGGAAATTAAGGCGACATCTGGTCCTGCGTTTGAAAAAAATGCAGAACTCGTTGCCAATTTAACCAATTTGCACGGAAACGCAGTATTTTTTGTTGATGAAATCCATCGTTTGAATAGAACTACGGAAGAATTGCTTTATCCTGCAATGGAAGATTTTGTCGTAGACTTTACGCTAGGTCAAGGTCCTTCAGCTCGCTCTATAAAGCTCAACATCGAGCCGTTTACTTTGATAGGCGCAACTACTAAGGCGGGTAACATCAGCGCTCCTTTACGCGATAGATTCGGTATAATTTGCAGGTTGGAACTTTATACACCGGAACAACTTGCGCTAATCGTTCGTCGTTCCGCAAAGATACTTAATATTGGTATTGCTGATGATGCTTGTTTGGAAATTGCATCTAGGTCAAGGGGTACTCCGCGTATTGCCAATAGACTTCTAAAAAGAGTTCGTGACTTTGCCCAATATGAAAAGAGCGATATCATTACCGTAGATATAGCAGATAGAGCGTTGTTAAGGCTGGAAGTTGACAAACTTGGTTTAAATAACGTTGATAGAACGATTTTAAGTACTATGATAGAGAAATTCAACGGCGGACCGGTTGGGCTTGATACGTTGGGAGCGGCAACCGGAGAAGAGCCTTCCACGATAGAAGACGTATATGAGCCCTTCCTAATGCAACTTGGCTTTATCGCAAGAACGCCAAGGGGTAGAATATGTCTTAAAGGGGCATACGAGCACCTAAAAATCCCTTATACTAAACTCGAAGAAAGAACGCTACTTAATTGGCAAAACGTAAATAACGGAGATAATAATGATTAATCTATTCGATACAGCATCCTATTTTTATGATTTGCCGGAAGAGCTTATAGCGCAGCATCCCGTAACACCAAGAGATTCTTCTAGGCTTTTGCATTATGACGTTGCATCCGATACGGTTGAACATAAGATTTTTAATCAAATCGAAGGAATTCTTAAAAAAGGTGACGTTCTGGTAGTTAATAATACGAAGGTTATTCCTGCAAGAATATTCGGCTATGACGACAAAGGCAGACAATATGAAATCCTTCTCCTTAAAAGACTGGATTATACGAATTGGGAAGTAATACTTAAGCCCGCAAGAAAGGCAAAAATAGGCTCCCAAATCGTAATAAATGAGGAACTTAAACTTACCATTAAAGAAATTAAAGTTGATAATGGAGTAAGAGTGGTAGAGTTTGAGTTTGATGGCGTATTTGAAGATATTTTGGATAGAGTTGGCAATATGCCGCTCCCCCCGTATATAACGGAAAAACTTAAAGACAAGACTCGCTACCAAACGGTTTATGCAAAACACGATGGCTCCGCAGCCGCTCCGACGGCAGGACTCCACTTTACTCCTGAACTAATGGAAAGGTTAAAGGCAAAAGGCGTAGAAATCGTAGAAGTTTTACTCCACGTGGGTTTGGGAACTTTCCGTCCCGTAAAAACCAATAATATTCTAGAGCACGCAATGCACGAAGAGTACTATAAAGTTAGTGAAGAAAGCGCAAACGCTATAAACACCGCAATAAAAGAAGGTAGACGAGTTATTGCAGTCGGCACCACTTCCGTAAGGACGTTAGAAAGTTCCGCAACCGAAGACGGATTTGTTAAAGCAGGGGAAGGTAACACCCAAATCTTTATTTATCCCGGCTATAAATTCAAAGTAGTCAAAGGGTTGATAACCAACTTCCATTTGCCTGAAAGCACGCTAATTATGTTGGTTTCGGCTTTTATCGGTCGCGATAAAACACTGGAAATATACAACACCGCCGTCAAAGAAAGATATAGATTTTTTAGCTTTGGCGACTCAATGATATTGTTATAAGGAAAAACTATGTTTAAGTACGAAGTTATTAAAGAATGTAAGCAAACGGGCGCAAGAATAGGTAGATTTACTACCCCACACGGCGTTATAGAAACCCCCGTATTTATGCCGGTAGGAACGCTGGGTACGGTTAAGTCTTTATCACCCGAAGAAGTTGCGGAGGCAGGTAGCCAAATACTTCTTTCTAATACCTACCATCTGTATCTTCGCCCCGGTCACGAAATCGTAAGAAACGCAGGCGGTCTACACAAGTTTATGAATTGGCATAAGCCGATTTTGACGGACTCAGGCGGTTTCCAAGTATTTAGCCTTTCGACGCTAAGAAAAATTACCGACGAAGGCGTTATGTTCCATAGTCATCGCGACGGCTCAAAGCACTTTTTACGCCCGGAAGATGCAATCGAAATCCAAAAGGCGTTGGGCTCGGATATTATGATGGCATTTGATGAATGTACCGCAGCGGATACCAATTATAGAAAGTCCAAAGAAGCTCTTGAACGCACTTTGAAGTGGCTTGACCGTTGCTATAAAGTAGCTGATACTGAAAATCAAATACTTTTCCCAATCGTTCAAGGCAACATGTATGCGGATTTGAGAAAAGAAAGTTTGGAGCGCACTATACCTTACGCTAAATGCGGTATTGCTATCGGCGGACTTTCGGTAGGGGAAGAAAAACCCGTAATGTACGATATGTTGGATACGTTAAAGGAACACTATCCCAAAGAAATGCCCCGTTATTTAATGGGAGTAGGTAGCGCCGACTGCATAGTAGAAGGCGTTATTAGGGGAATAGATATGTTTGACTGCGTTCTTCCTACGAGAATTGCTCGTAATGGTACTGCCATGACGTTTAAGGGCGATTTGACCATTAGAAACGCAAGTTATAAAGAAGATTACACCCCTGTGGAAGAAGGATGCGATTGCTACTGCTGTCGCAACTACTCTCGCGCATACGTTCGCCACCTAATTAATACGGACGAAATATTGGGCGGTAGACTTCTTTCTATCCATAACATCCACTTCTTACATCGTTTGACGGCGAAAATTAAGGAAGCCATTTGGCAAGATAGACTTCTTGACTTCCGCAACGAAATGATGGCGGATTACCGCATAAAATAGCATAAAGCCTTAATATTGTATTAAAATTGAAAATAGTGTTGCAAAAAAAGGTTTTGTGTGTTATTATACTTGGAGAATAAAACCGATAAAGGAGTTTTTATGTTTAATTTATTAGCAGATAGCGCAAATGGTGGCAATAGTTGGGTAATGATAGCAATTCTTGGCGTATTCTTCGTCATCATGATTGTCATGACCGTTATTCCCCAAAGAAAGCAAAAGAAGAAAATGCAAGATATGATGAACAGCATCACCGTAGGTGACAAGATCATGACCATCGGTGGTTTTGTTGGAACTATAACTGAAATCAACACCGACACTGATCGTTACACCGTAAACGTTGGAACCGAAGAAAATCCCGTAAACGTTGTAATCGTTAAGAATGCAGTTCGTTCCAAACTTTAATCTTAAACTCACAAAAAGAAAAAGTTCACCGCTTGGTGAACTTTTTCTTTTTAATAACTCTTTTTGCCTGTATTAACCGCAATAATTCCGGATATTGCTCCAATGATTATCCCAAGTAAAACGTCTATAAAGCTAAAACTTTCTTTTAGGCTCATGCCTAATATTAGGAAGATAAAAACGGAAAGTAAAGTATAGATTAGACCGCAAATTCCACCTTTAATCGCTCCGTTTCGCTTATCTTTTATTGCAATCACACATCCTAATAGCACGCTTATAACTTTGATTACTTGATTGATTGGTAATAAAATAGTAGGCGGGACAGCTACAAACTTTACGACTATTCCAAGTATCAACACGCTAACAAGCGTAATAATGAGAGAAAAAAGCGCGCTTTTTATTACGTCTTTTAGGAAAGTTTTGTCTACTTTTATACCTTTTAGGTTAACTTTATTGAGTTTCATACCATCTCCTTAATAATTTGTGTCATATATTTAAAGATATGACTTGCAATTTTAAAATATTCTATATATAATATTTACATAGAAAAAATTTTTGGAGGCTTTTTATGAAGCATATCGAAATCGTAACCAAGAAATCTCTCACCAAGAATCATGAAATCGGCTGTGGCGAATGTCAAGCTAGCTGCCAATCCGCTTGCAAAACTTCTTGCACCGTTGGTAACCAAGCATGCGCTAAGGAAGAAAAAATCAACAAGACCATCAAAAACGAAGACTAATCAATTCTTTTATAATGGTTCATACTTTCACTTATAAGCATAACGGAAGCCCGTTATATTTTTTGTGGGACATCGAAAGCGGCAGTTTACTTAACGTAGACTATGTCGCTTTTTTGTGTGCAAAGGAAAAGTACGGCGCAGAAATGTCGGAAAATGAATCCAAAGACCTTAACGCCGTCTCTGCAAGCGATAAAACGGAAATCCTTGATGAAATAGAAGAACTAGAAAAGGAAGGCGTTCTTAACGCAAAACCGCAATACGTTTCTTTTAACAAGAGCTATAAGTATCTCAAGGCAATGTGTTTGCATATTTGTCATGATTGCAATATGCGTTGTGAATATTGCTTTGCTAACGAAGGTACATACAATACCGAACGCGACTATATGAGCTTGGAAGTAGGCAAGAAGGCAATTGACCTACTACTTGCAAATTGTGGTATCAAAAAGAACCTTGAAGTCGACTTTTTCGGTGGCGAACCTTTACTAAATCTTGACGTAGTCAAGGGCATCGTTGATTATGCGAAGACAGAAGCGGAAAAACGCGGTAAGAGATTTAGCTTTACCATGACTACTAACTGCCTACTTCTTAACGATGAAAACATTGCTTGGTTAAACGAAGAAATGGATAACGTCGTTTTATCTATTGACGGCAGAAGATGCGTTCACGACGGCGTAAGAAAATCACCTACGGGTAATCCTAACTTTGACGCGGTTCTTAAGAACGCTATCAAATTCCGCAAGGTTAGAGGGGATAAGCGTTATTACGTTAGGGGAACCTTTACTGCAAAAAATCTTGATTTTAGCAAGGATATCCTTTTCTTGAACGACGAAGGATTTGACCAAATTTCCATTGAACCCGTAGTTTTGCCGGAAAGCCATCATTTGGTAATAAAAGACGAGCATATTCCGCAAATTTTGGAAGAATATGATAGGCTTGCCGAAAGTTATATCGAACGTAGAAAAGGGGAGAAATGGTTTAATTTCTTCCACTATATGATAGACCTTGACCATGGTCCTTGCGTCAACAAGCGTTTGACCGGTTGCGGAGCCGGTACCGAATACGTAGCGGTTTCTCCCGTTGGAGAAATCTATCCTTGCCACCAATTCGTAGGTGAAAAGGAATACCTAATCGGTAACGTATACGATGGCATACAAAACGAAAGCGTAAGAGAAAGATTTTCTAAAAACACCGTTCTTGCAAAAGAACATTGTACCGATTGCCCTGCAAAATACTACTGCGGTGGCGGTTGCGCGGCAAATGCCAAAAACTTCGCGGGAAAACTTGAAGGTCAATTTGAACAAGGTTGCATTTTGACAAGAAAACGCTTGGAAAACAGCTTGGCAATTGCTTATATAGAAAAACAAAACTAAAAATTATGAAGAGCGGTCAATCTACCGCTCTTTTTTTAATCGTTTCTCCTTTAAATTATTAATAATATATAATAAATATTATTGACTTTAACTTTTAAAAGATTTATAATTGTTAGGACTAATGCTAGGAGGCATAACTCGTGAGTAAAATCAAATCTATCATCATATTGGTCGTTGTAGCCGTTCTCGTTATCGGACTCGGCCTTTTGATTTTCCCACTTAATGGTCAAGACTCTTTTGAAATCGGTAAATCTAACTATGATTTCTACTGGGTTTCTAAGAGCATTAAACTTGGTCTTGACCTTGAAGGTGGTATGTACGTCGTTTACACAATGGACTTAGAAGACATTGACCCTGACCAAAGAGATTCCGCAGTCGACGGAACCATCGCTAACCTAGAAGCTCTATTGTTCTCCAAAGGTTATACCGAAGCAACCGTTACCCGTCAAGGTAATGATAAACTCCGTGTAGAAATCCCTTCCGTTGATGATACCGAAGCTTTGATGGCGCTAATAGGGGAACCCGCTAAACTAGAGTTCCGCGACGAAAGCGGTAACGTACTAATCGAAGGCGGTAAGCACCTTGAAGACGCTCAACCCGTTCTTTACGATGCATCTTACGCTATAAGCCTTAAGTTTAACGATGAAGGTACCGCAGCGTTTGCAACCGCAACCAGCGACAACGTAGGTAAGAAACTTGCTATTTACATCAACGGCGAAGAAGTTATGGCGCCTACCGTAAACGCAGCAATTACCGATGGTAACGCAGTAATTACCGGTAACTACACTCAACAACAAGCAAGCGAAATGGCAATTAAACTTCAAGCAGGTACCTTCGCAGTAGCTCTTACCCCCGAAGAAAACTCCACCATTTCCGCAACTCTTGGTCAAAATGCTCTTCAAACCAGTTTGATAGCAGGCGCTATCGGTCTTGGCATCATCATTATCCTTATGATTATCATCTATAAGGCAATGGGTTTGGTAGCAGCAGGCGCTCTCGTAATTTATACTGTAATTATGATGTACGCTCTCGCAATAGTACCTTGGGTACAACTTACCCTTCCTTCTATTGCAGGTATCATCCTTTCCATAGGTATGGCAGTTGACGCTAACGTTATTATCTTCGAAAGAATTAAGGACGAACGTCTAACCGGTGGTAAGTCAATTAGAACTTCCGTTCAAATAGGCTTTAAGAAAGCTCTTTCCGCTATCTTGGACGGCAACATCACCACCATACTTGGTTCTATCGTTATGATTATATTCGGCGCAACAACCATTAAGAGCTTTGGTATTACTCTACTAATCGGTATCGTAATTTCTATGTTTACTGCGCTAGTAGTTACTAGACTACTCATCAACATTGCTCTAGCATTCAATGAAGAAAGCGATGCGCTATACGGCCTACGTCGTAGAAGCGCGGACCTTGATAAGGAGGTAAAATAATATGAAAAAGAATATTAAACTTCCTAGACTTAACAATATTAAGATTTTCCGTAACGCATACTATTGGTTCATTCCTACAATTGCTATCATATTTATTGCGCTCGTATGCGGTACAATATATAGCACCGAAGGAAACCAATACGACGGATTTGCTAACATAGGTATCGACTTTAAAGGTGGTACCGTTCTAACCGTTCAAATGGACGGCGCAGATATTCAAGGCGCTAACAGAGATGCCGTTTATAACATCATTAACGACGTTGTAACCGAGCACGGCGCAGTAATTTCTACCGACCAAAACAGCGGTGACAACGCAATCGTCGTTCGTTATCCTAACTCAATTGACGGCGTAGATTATAACGAAGCTTCCAAGACTGAAGAAATGATTGCTATCAATAATAGCATTATTAGGGACGTAGAAAGCGCTCTCAAGGAAGCTTATCCTAGCTCATCATCAGTTATTGCTAACGCAGAAATGATTAACGCTACCGCAAGTGAGCAACTAATCAATAAAGCTCTTCTATCCGTTGGTATTGCTATGATTTTGATGCTCATCTATATCGCTATCAGATTCGACCTATTTAGTGGTATCGCAGCTCTTTGCGCATCTTTCATCGACATCATCGTCATGCTTGCGCTAGTTATCATTTTCCGTATTCAAATCAACAGCTCTTTGATAGCAGGCTTGATTACCGTTGTTGCTTATTCAATTAACAACACTATCGTTATATTCGACCGCGTTAGAGAACATAAGAGAGAAGTCAAAGACGGCAGATTCGACGTTAACAATCTCGTTGACCAATCGGTTACCGAATGTATGGTAAGAACCTTCCTTTCTTCTTTCACAACTCTAATTACTATCACCATCCTTGCATGTTGGGGTATTAAATCTCTTACCGATTTTGCTCTACCCATCATATTTGGTGTAACTTCCGGTCTATATAGCTCGCTATTCCTTGCTCCCAGCATTTGGGGTCTACTCATGAATGCTAAACTTGGCAAGAACAAGAAGGCAAGAAAACAAGCGCAAAAGAGAAGAAGATAAAACAAAAAAAGGCTCGCTTGCTTGCGGGCTTTTTTTGAACGAATAAAAGGAAATATATGGCTCTAAATTCAACACAAAACTTAATCACCGAGCTTTCTAGAAAGACCGGCTTGAACGTTGTTCTTACGGAACTTCTCTTTAAGCGTGGGTTTGATACGGAAGAAAAGCTAGTTGAGTTCTTGGAGCCTAAACTTTCTGCGCTTTCCAGTCCTTTTATTTTTGAAGGAATGAGCGAGAGCGTAGAGATAATAAATAAATATATAGGAAAAGGCAAAATACTCATATTTGGCGATTATGATTGCGATGGAATAGGGGCAAGCGCAATGCTTAAAATGGCCCTTGAAGAACACGGCGCTGACGTATCCGTTTTTATTCCTACCAGAATAGAAGATGGTTACGGCCTAAGCGAAAGTTCTTTAAAGAGAGCTATCGAGATGCATAAGCCCAATCTTATCGTTACCGTCGACTGTGGCATAGGCTCTGTTGACGAAGTGGAAATCGCTAAGTCGCTAGGTGTGGAGATTGTCGTTACGGACCATCATGAACCGCGTGAAGTTTTGCCAAACTGCGTAATAGTTAATCCTAAAATTCAACTTGATGCGCCGGAACTTTGCGGATGCGGGGTTGCATATACTCTAATTAGAGCGCTTTATGGTGATAATTACGCCGAAAAATACCTTGATATTTGCGCAATTTCCACCATTGCAGACTTAGTTCCTTTGGTAAAAGACAATAGAATTATCGCTTCCGAAGGATTAAAGCGACTTTCTTCTCCTTACGTAAGAGTGGGAATTAAGTCGTTACTCGCAGTTTCCGGACACAGATATAATACGCCCGTTACGAGCGGAGATATTGCCTTCAAACTTGCGCCAAGACTCAACGCTTCCGGTAGACTATCCAGCGCGGAAAAGTCACTAAAACTCCTTGTAAGCTCAAACAAATATGAGTGCGACAAGCTAAGCGAAGAGTTGGAAAATGAAAACAAAATGCGTCAAGATTTATGCCAAAAAACCATAATTGACGCTAAAAATTTGTTGCTTGACTACGACCTTGTTAATAAAAGAATCATAGTGCTAAAAAGTGATTCTTGGGAAGGTGGCGTAATCGGTATTGCTGCTGCAAAAATTGCAGAAGAATTCCATCGTCCAACCATACTTTTTGCAAAAAAAGACGACGTTTATAAAGGCTCTTGTCGTTCGATTTCCGGAATAAATATTCACGAAGTATTGACGGGCGCAAGCGAACATATCATTCAATTCGGCGGACATCAAATGGCCGCAGGCTTAAGCGTTGCTCCCGAGCAAATGGAAGATTTTATTAAGGTCAGCAACGATTATATAGTTGAGCATTATGATGATGAATTGTTCAAACTTGATTATTCAAGCGACGCAACTCTCGATTTGAAGGAAATCAACTTGCAATTCGTCAATCAACTCAAACGCTTGGAGCCGTTTGGTATGGGAAATCCGAAACCGGTTTTCTCTTCCGTTGTCGGCGCCTTGCCCTTTGAAAGAATAAAGAAATTAAATCATATTAAGTGCAAAATAAATCCTTCTTGCGAATTGGTTGCTTTTAACGAACTCGAAAATTTGGAAACGTTGCGTACTTCTATGAAAAAAACGTTATTCTACAACCCCGATAAAGAAGTTTTTATGGGGAAAGAAAGCGCAAGATGTACGTTCAAAAGCATGGTAGTAAATGAAATTATACCTGACGATAGGGAAATTTTGTTTGCCGTTGCCGAAAGATATTCGTTAGAGCTTGAAAAACGTGAAGAAAAATTCGCAAGAAGCGATAGCGACGCTTTGTTTGGCAAACTTATTATAACTTGGTCTAAAGAAACGTATATGGAACTCATTAACAAGTATCCATCTTACGTTAGGGCGTTACATAAGCTATCTAGCAAAAATCCGTATAATACGATACTTCTTGCTCCGCATGGAGTGCAAAACTTTGAATATTTTTCGGAAATAGAAGTATACGATAGCGCGCCTAAGAGTTATTTAGACGCATTAGAAGGGCATTTTAGCGCAAAAGTTACAGGTTTTGATAATGAGCTTAGAATAAAGATTAAAGACCAACTGCCGGACCGCAATACGCTCATAAAGACATACAACGCGATTAGGAATAACTATAAGGACCGTGAAAGAGAGTATTTGACGGATATGTACTTCCGTTCATCAGTAGGCGGATATAATTATTCTTACGTAGAGTTTGCGCTCGGGTACTACGTCTTATTGGAATTGAAAATAATTTATTTGGAAAACAATATAATTAGATTTAGTATGGAAAAGAAAGACCTTGCTCAATCTGAAATTCTAAAACTGTCAGGGGAGAAAATATGATAGTTCAAGAGTTTTTGAAAAAATGTAAAAATGCTTATGCGGAAGCCGACGTTACTCTAATCCAATACGCGCTAAATTACGCTACCAAATGGCACGAAGGTCAATTCCGCGTTTCCGGTGAACCATATATCAACCATCCTATCGGCGCAGCAATGACGCTGGTTGATTTAGGTATGGACGTGCCTAGCGTTTGCGCGGCGCTACTTCACGACGTAATAGAAGATACTGCGTGCGAAGGCGCGGATTTAAAGAAAAAATTCGGCGAAGAAATCTATAATTTAGTCGAAGCTGTCACAAAACTTTCTAAACTTAAATATAAATTTAACTCAAGAGAAGAAGAACAAGCCGAAAACTTGAGAAAACTTTTCTTCGCTATCTCAAAAGATTTGCGCGTTTTGTTCATAAAGCTAGCCGACAGACTACACAATATGCGTACGCTTGACAGCCTTCCTACCGAAAAACAAAAACGCATTGCTCAAGAAACTCTGGATATTTATGCGCCCATGAGCGCAAGACTTGGTATTTCTCAAGTTAAGAGCGACCTTGAAGACTTATCAATGAAGTATCTTTACCCCGATGCGTATAGATATCTAGCGGGGGAACTTGACCAAAAACGTCAAGAAAGAATGAAATACGTTCAACGTATTGCGGGCGAAATTCAATCGGAACTCGATAAGGTTGGCATCAAAGCCGACATCAAAGGACGGCCTAAGCATTTTTATTCCATCTATAAAAAGATGGTCAATCAAAATAAGACCTTGGAGCAAATATACGACTTAATCGCAGTTAGAGTCATAGTTGACGACATAAAGGAATGCTACTCGGTTTTAGGCATTATCCATTCAATGTGGAAGCCCGTGCCCGGTAGGTTTAAGGATTATATCGCTATGCCTAAACCTAACCTGTATCAATCACTCCATACAACCGTAGTTTCCAACTTCGGTCAAATATTTGAAATTCAAATCCGCACCCATGAAATGAATAGGGTCGCTGAGTATGGTATTGCTGCGCACTGGAAATACAAGGAAGGTAGAACCGCAAAAGACAGCAATGATTTGGACAAAAAACTTTCTTGGGTTAGAGAAGTTATGGAGTCCGAAGAAGATATCAACGACTCTAAAGAATATCTATTTACGTTCAAAAACAGCATTGTTTTGAACGAAATATACGTATTTTCGCCCAAAGGAGAAGTTTTCGACTTGCCGATGGACTCTACTCCCGTAGACTTTGCTTACAAAGTCCACTCCCAAGTTGGCAACAAATGTATTGGCGCTAAAGTAAACAATAAAATGGTACCGCTAAATACTACACTCGTTACGGGTGACGTTGTAGAAATCGTTACGTCCAACGCAGGCAAGGGACCATCTAGGGACTGGTTGAAGTTCGTAGTATCATCACAAGCGAAGGCCAAAATACGAGCATTCTTTAAAAAAGAAAGAGCAGGGGAAAATATCAAGCTCGGTAAAGATATGCTCGAGCGCGAAGCAAAACGTAAGGGATTTGACTGGAACTTACTTGCCGCCCAAGACGAAGACGTCAAAGATATTTTAACAAGATACTCCTTATCTTCGCTTGACGATTTGTACGCATCAATCGGTTATGGCGCTCTCAAGACCGGTCAAGTATTACTAAAACTAATCGACCGCTATAAAAAGACAAAGGCTCTTGAGCAAAAGATGGAAATCATCAATAACGCTCAATCTCAAGCGCAACCCGAACTACCCAAAAACTCTAAAACAAAGTCTGCAAGCGGTGTATCCGTTGCCGGATATGATGACTTTATGGTCAAGCTTGCTCGTTGTTGCAGTCCGGTTCCCGGTGATGAAATCGTTGGTTACGCTATGCGTGGGGCAGGAGTCTCCGTTCATAGAAAGGATTGTCCCAACATCAAGACAATGGAAGAAGAGCGCTTGTTGCCCGTTTCTTGGACTAATTCCGATAATTCCGTCTTCCTTGCTCGACTACAAATTGAGTGCGTAGATAAAACAGGTCTTGCAATGGTTATTCTTCCCACAATTTCCAACCAAGGAATATATATGACTAGCGTTGATATGAGAGTCCAAAAGGGAATAGCTATAATTAATATTTCCTTGCAAGTTAAATCGGCGGAAGAACTTGACTTTATAATTAAGAAAATAGAAAACCTTCCCGAAACAATCTCTATAAAGAGAGCATAAAAAAAGGAGCTAATGCTCCTTTTTATTTTGCCTTTATTTTTTCTTGAATTTTAGCTTTTGTGTAAGTGAAGTAAAATATGCGTATACTTGTTCGCCGTATTTTTTAGAAACCTTTTCGATTAGGAATCTAAATACAATAGTAATTACAACACAAATGCCCGTGCATCCGATAATAAGCAACCAATTATTCAACGGCAAGAACCAATCGATATTTAGGAAAGTATCGCCAAATAGGGGAACGGCATAATAATAGTCCGCCCATAGCGCCAGCGCAGAAACACCAAGCATTCCGAAAATTAGTCCAAGTCTAAACCAGTTGGGTGGCATAGAAATTATAATCAAGCACGCAAAACCTGCCGCAGCCAAACCTACCGCAGCGGTAGACGCCGTTTGATAGGTTGCAAAGCTCGTTAAATCTCCCTTGAAGCATCCTAACATTCCAAATATAAATAATACGCCTGCTATAAGACCGATAGCGGAAGGAATAGACGCCTTCATTATGTTGGATAGGAATTTATCCGTGGCTCTCGCTTTGTTGGGTTGTAGGGCAAAACAGAAGGTCGGAACTCCTATGACGAAGAATTCTATGAGTAGCATTCTCTTTGTGTCAAAGGGATAGGAGTTAACTTCGGTAATGAAGGTTAATATGGTAAACATCAAAACCATAAACATTACGAACAAGTTCTTCATTATATACAATGAACTAACCTTTTGTATATTGGAAATAACTTGGCGTCCTTCTTGTACGATAGAAGGTATGGTCTTAAAGTTATTATCCATTAGGATAATACGAGAGATATTTCTCGCTACTTCGTTTGCGGATGCAAAAGAAATGGAGCAATCCGCTTCTTTTAGCGCTTGAACGTCGTTTACGCCATCGCCAACCATACCGACAACTCTACCTTTTTCTTGCAAAATATTGACGATTCTTTGTTTTTGTTCCGGGGAAACTCTACCGAAAATAGTAGTATTTTCAACCTTTTCTACGAGTTCATCGTCACTAAGTCCTTTGCAATTTAGGTAATTTTCCGCATTATGTACGCCGGCTTTTGATGCGATTTGAGAAACTGTAACGGGGTTGTCACCGGAAATTATCTTGATGTCAACGTCGTTTTCCCTAAACCAATCTAACGTTTCCTTTACGTCACCGCGCAAACGGTCTTCAAGAGAAATTACGGCGATGGAACGGCCTTTTTCCGGAGTAAAGTCATCTATGTCACCACGGAATTCTACAAGAGCAAGGGTGCGTCTGCCTGCTTCTGCGTTAGTTTGAACGAATTCTTCTACGTAAGGAGCGTTGCGAGTGATAAAATCAGGGGCGCCCATAAGATAACTTACGCCGTTTTTGAGCGTTATAGCGCTGAATTTGCGAGCAGATGAGAATGCTGTGCAAGATGCGAATTCCATCGTTTTAGCGTATAGATAATGCTCTCTAATCGCGTTTGCCGTACTATTTTGGTCTTTCGTTGCGTGAACTATGGTAGCAAAGATTTCATCAACTTTAATTTTTTCATTGGTGAAAATCTTTTCTTCTATAATTTCCAATTTGCCATCGGTAATCGTGCCGGTTTTATCAAGAAGGAGTGTGTCTACCATTGCAATCATCTCTATCGAATATAGGTCTTGCGGTAGAGTGTTACGCTTAGCGAACTTGATAGTGGATGCGGCAAGCGCAGTGGAAGTAAGTAGGAACATACCAATAGGCAACATACCTAATATTGCCGCAGAAATGGTGATTACGATGCTTTGGAATTTACTTGCGTTTCCTGCGCCTGCGTTAGATTCTAATAGGAATATTGATTCAGCTCCGGTTACGAGTAGAGAAGTAAGTAGCAGACCTGCAAGGAATATTAACGCAATGGAAATACCTTTTATAACTTTGTCTAGTATTGAGAAAATGTTAGAACGGGGTTTATTTACCCTTCTTGCGACTCTTGCAACGTTTTCTATATAGCAGTCCTTACCTACCTTATCCGCGCGCATGATTGCTTCGCCGGAAACTATAACGGATGCGGCAAGAACGTAATCACCGGCTTGCTTTTTGACAGGAACGGATTCGCCGGTAAGAATAGATTCATCAACTTCTATGGTTCCACTCTTGATTACCGAGTCTACGGGCATTTGCAGACCTGCGCGACTAATGAATATATCGTCCAAAACAATTTCTTTTGTGCTGATTTCGGAGTGGATGCCCCCACGGATAACTTCACAGGTGTTATCTATGACCATAGAAAGCTTTTCTACTTTATGTTTCGCTTTGATTTCTTGCCAAATGCCGATTGCAATATTCGCTATTACGATTACGGAAGAAACTCCGTACATCCCTGCGCCGGCAAAGAATAGTAGGGCAACTAAGATTATAGTAACCGTATTACAAAAATTGAATATGTTTTCAAAAATTATTCTTCCGTAACTCTTGGTACGATTTATTGGTTTTTGGTTAGTTAACTTGTCGGCAACTCGCTCTGCAACTATTGCATCGCTCAAACCAACGTTGACGTCCGGGTCAAACCTAACAGCATTCTTGAGCTTTTGGCTGTCGTCCGTAAGTTTTATTTCTTCATCCTCTCCTATTAGTTTTAGAAAAGATTTCTTGATTTTATATAGAAATTCCATTTCTCTCTTCCTTATCGCGCATGAATATGGACTTATATATATTCATACATATAATATAATAATATATATTTGTTTTTTTTGCAATATATAATTCAAATTTGATGAGGGGAGATGACAAAAATATGCATCTTAAAACTAATTAAAAATTTTCTTAAAAACTTGAAGAATTTTGTTGACAACGCTTTTTATATATTGTATATTATTAAAGCGCGGTTGAGATACACTGTTGAAGAAATTTCGGGGTGTGGCGCAGCTTGGTAGCGCGTCTGCTTTGGGAGCAGAAAGTCGGGGGTTCAAATCCCTT
>JAZRAN010000229.1:0-7265 GCA_045634605.1 Candidatus Stercoripulliclostridium sp.
ACTTACGTAGGAATTATCCAAACCGCTAAAGCAATAGGTTTGGAGAAATTCCCCATTCCTTACGTTTTGACCAACTGCCACAATAGCCTTTGCGCTGTTGGTGGTACCATAAACGAAGACGACCATATGTTTGGTCTATCCGCTGCTAAAAAATACGGCGGTATTTTCGTTCCACCACATTATGCAGTTATACATACCTATATGCGCGAGAATTTTGCCGGTTGCGGTAAAATGATACTTGGTTCCGACTCTCATACCAGATATGGAGCATTAGGAACTATGGCGGTAGGCGAAGGCGGACCTGAACTCGTTAAGCAAATAATAGGCAAGACGTACGACGTAGCTTATCCGGAAGTAGTTGCCGTTAACCTAATAGGAGCTCCCCGCAAAGGTGTTGGCCCCCAAGACGTTGCTCTTGCTATAATAGGTAAGGTATTCAAAGACGGGTTTGTTAAAAACAAAGTTATGGAATTCGTTGGAGAAGGCATCAAAAATCTTCCTATAGAATATCGTATCGGCATAGACGTTATGACTACGGAAACCACTTGCCTAAGCTCTATTTGGGCGACTGACGATGAAGTCAAAGACTATCTTGCTCAACGCGGTAGAGAAAACGAATTCAAGGTGCTTGCTCCCGAAAACGGCGCCTATTACGATGCGATGATAGAAGTAGATTTGTCCAAAGTTGAACCTATGATTGCTCTACCTTTCCACCCAAGTAACGTATATACAATTAGAGAGCTACTCGCAAATCCCTATGAAATTCTTGCTGAGTGCGAACAAAAGGGTAGAGCGCTACTACATAACGACTCGTTTACTCTTACCGACAAGATTACCTCTGATGGCAAAATAAGAGTTGACCAAGCAATAATCGCAGGATGCGCGGGCGGTACTTATGATAACTTGGTAGAAGCAAGCGCAATATTAGAAAACAAGGCAATAGGCGACAGGCTCTCAATGAGCGTATATTGCGGTTCTCAACCCATATATCTAGACCTTTTGAAGAAAGGCGTAATCGCAAAGCTAACGGAGAGTGGCGTAATTGTTAAGACTTCCTTCTGCGGTCCTTGCTTTGGCGCAGGCGACGTTCCGGCTAATAACGGATTATCTATACGTCATACTACTCGTAACTTTGAAAATAGAGAAGGTTCTAAGCCTAACGAAAAGCAAATCGCATCCGTTGCTCTTATGGACGCTCGTAGTATTGCTGCGACCGCAGCAAACGGCGGATATCTTACTTCTGCTATGGATTACGAATATGACAACAATGTAGAAAAATTCAACTACGACGATAAAGTATATAAGAATAGAGTATACAATGGATACGGCAAGGCAGATGCTAGCGTAGATTTGGTTTATGGTCCTAACATAGCGGACATCCCCCCGATGGTAGAACTAAAAGATAATCTATTTATGAAGGTATGCGCAGTTATAGACGATCCTGTAACTACTACCGATGAACTTATTCCTTCCGGCGAAACTTCTAGCTATCGTTCCAATCCGTTAAGGCTTGCCGAGTTTACACTTTCTAGAAAAGACCCCAAATACGTAGGCAGAGCTAAAGCTGTTAAGGAAGACGAGTTAACTTTGGAAAAAGGAACTCTTTCTAGCGATTATGCTTACGCATTGGAAGTTGCGGGTTGTGATATTGATAATCTAGAAATAGGAAGCGTTATATATGCAAGAAAG
Organism: Candidatus Stercoripulliclostridium sp.; assembly: GCA_045634605.1. Taxonomy (GTDB): domain Bacteria; phylum Bacillota; class Clostridia; order Christensenellales; family DTU072; genus Stercoripulliclostridium_A. Next base: position 1,690 of record JAZRAN010000229.1, read on the forward strand.
CCCGGTGACGGTAGCGCAAGAGAACAAGCAGCATCTTGTCAACGAGTTCTAGGCGGTATTGCCAATATTGCTAGCGAATACGCAACAAAGAGATATCGTTCTAATTTGATTAATTGGGGCATGATACCGTTTAGATATAATGGTGGAGCAGATTTTGAAGTAGGAGAAATAATATACGTCAAGAATCCTGCGTTAGCATTAGAAAATGGCAAAACTACGGCGCTTGTTATAAGTGGTAAGGACGTTAGAGAAATAGAACTTACGGTAGACGCTTTAACCGAAAACGAAAAAAATATTATCAAAGCAGGATGCCTAATCAATTATAATAGGAGTCAGATGAAATAAGGAGAAATTATGATATACGATAAGAAAAACGAATGTATGTCAAGGGAAGAAATGCAAGCTTTGCAACTAGAAAGGTTCAAAGCGATTGTAAAGTATGCTTATGAAAACGTTCCGTTTTATAAAAAGAAATATGATGAAGCAGGCTTTAATCCCGATGACATTAAAACGCTAGACGACGTAAGAAAGGTTCCTTTCACCGTAAAGAGCGATTTGAGAGATAATTACCCTTATGGACTTTTAGCTGTTCCGAAGTCGGAATTAGTACGCGTACACGCATCAAGCGGTACTAGTGGAAAACCTACCGTAGTTTGCTACACGGAAAAGGATTTAGAACTTTGGACGGAATGTTGCGCTCGTTTGTGCGCAGCTGCAGGCGTAGAAAAGGAAGATATCGTTCAAGTATCTTTCGGTTACGGGCTATTTACCGGCGCGCTAGGAATGCATCAAGGATGCCAAAGATTAGGTTGCGCAGTAATTCCTGCTTCTTCCGGTAATACCGAAAGACAAGTAATGTTGATGAAAGACCTTGAGTCTACCGTTTTGGTTTGCACTCCTTCTTACGCATTGTATATAGGCGAAATAGCAGAGAAACTTGGTTATAAAAAAGAAGACTTCAAGCTACGCATAGGTCTATTTGGTTCGGAAGCATCAACTGCAGAAATGCACGCTGAAATTGCTAAAAAGTTGGGCGTGTTTACTAACGACAACTACGGTCTTTCCGAAATAATAGGACCCGGTGTTAGTGGTGAATGTGTTGAAAAATGCGGTATGCACATTAGTGAAGACCATTTTTATCCCGAAGTACTCAATCCGCAAACTTTTGAGCCCTGCAAGGATGGTGAATACGGTGAGCTTGTTCTCACTACGCTAACCAAAGAAGGCATGCCGGTTATTAGATATCGCACCAAGGACATTACTACACTTGACCATACTCCTTGCAAGTGCGGAAGAACAACCGTTCGTATGGCAAAACTAAAGGGCAGAACGGATGATATGCTCATTATCCGTGGCGTTAACGTATTCCCGTCACAAATCGAAGGCGTTCTTATGGAAATGCCCGAAGTTGGTGGTCAATATGAAATTCTCGTTTATAGAGAAGGCTATATGGATAAGTTGGAAGTTAAGGTTGAAGTTGCGGACGGCACGCTATTAACCGATTATTCAGAACTTATTAAACTACGTGATAAAATTAAACACAACCTTAAGACGGTACTACAAATTGATGCAAACGTTAAACTATGCGAGCCTTTGTCACTAAAACGTTACGAAGGAAAGTCAAAGAGAGTTACCGACATAAGAGATTTAACTAAGGTTTAGGAGAGAATATGAAAAGATTGATGTTAACAAACGAAGCAGTTGCTAGGGGGGCTTATGAAGCAGGCGTAAAGGTTGTTTCTTCATATCCCGGCACTCCTTCGACGGAAATAACCGAGTTTATTGCTAAATATGATGAAATTTATTCCGAGTGGGCACCAAATGAAAAGGTAGCGTGCGAAGTCGCAGTAGGCGCATCCATAGCGGGCGTTCGTTCTATGTGTTGCATGAAGCACGTTGGCGTTAACGTAGCGGCAGACCCTTTGTTTACCGCAGCGTATACCGGCGTAGGTCGTGGCATGGTTTTGGTTGTTGCGGACGACCCTGCGATGCATAGCTCTCAAAACGAGCAAGACTCTAGGTTCTATGCTAGAAGCGCTCACGTTCCGATGCTTGAGCCTGCAGATAGCCAAGAAGCAAAAGATTTTGTCAAGCGCGCGTATGAAATTTCCGAAGAGTATGATACTCCGGTAATGTTACGCTTAACTACTAGAATTGCGCATAGCCAAAGCTTTGTGGAACTAAAAGATAGAGAAGAAGTTGAAGACAAGCACTTCGAAAAGAATATTCAAAAATACGTAATGATGCCCCAATTTGCAAGAAAAAGGCACGTTTTCGTTGAAGAAAGAGAAAATAAACTTGCAAAAGACGCAAACTCAATTGATTTGAACAGAGTTGAAATGCGCTCTACCAAGCTTGGTATCGTTTGCGCAGGTTCCGTATATCAATACGTAAAAGAAGCAACGGATGCATCCATTTTTAAGCTTGGACTAGTTTATCCTATCCCACTAGATGCAATCAAAGAGTTCGCAAGCAAAGTTGATGAACTTATGGTAGTAGAAGAATTAGAACCTTTCTTTGAAAATCAACTTAAAGCTAACGGTATTAAATGTAGCGGTAAGGCATTGTTTGGTAAACAAGGAGAATATTCAACTGCATATCTACGCAATAAGCTTTATGGCGAAGAAATAGTTTCTTCTAGCGTAAACGTTCCAATGCGTCCCCCCGTTATGTGCGCAGGATGTCCGCATAGAGGCGTATTCTATATTCTACGCAAACTAGGTATTGTAGTAAGCGGAGATATAGGTTGCTATACGCTAGGCGCTCAAGCACCGCTTTCTGCCGTTGATGCTTGCGTATGTATGGGCGCCAGTATTGGTATGGCGCACGGCTTTGATAAGGCTAAGTCAATTCATTCCAGAAAGTTGGTTGCAGTTATAGGCGATAGTACCTTTGTTCATAGCGGTATTACAAACGTTATAAATGCGGTTTATAATCAAGGAACTTCTACGACTATTATATTAGATAACTCCATTACTGGCATGACGGGACATCAACAAAATCCCGCAACAGGTAAGACCTTGAAGGGGGACGTTACCGCTAAACTTGACCTTGAAGCTCTCCTTAAAGCAATAGGCGTAAAGAACGTTGTTGTAGTCGACGCTTACGACCTAAAAGAAGTAGAAAGAGTTATTAAAGAAGAAACGGCTCGTGAAGAAGTTTCCGTAATTATCGCGCGTCGTCCCTGTGTTCTTTTAACGAAAAAGTATCCGCCGGCATTTAGCATTAATGATAACTGCAAGAATTGTAAGGCATGCTTAAGGATTGGTTGCCCTGCGATAGAAAATATCGGTGGAAAAATAAGAATAAACAAAGAACTTTGCGTAGCTTGTGGCGTATGTAAACAACTTTGTAAATTTTCTGCAATAGAAGGGGGTTCGGATAATGCTTAATATTTTGATAGTTGGTGTTGGTGGACAAGGAACTCTTTTGGCAAGTCGTGTGCTTGGCGCAATTGCCGATATAAGCGGTGATGATTGTAAACTTAGTGAAGTTCATGGTATGAGTCAACGTGGTGGTAGCGTAGTTACTCACGTTAGAATAGGTAAGGAAATCGGCGCTCCGTTGGTTACGGAAGGCAAAGTCGATTATATTCTTGCCTTTGAAAAACTTGAAGCTTTGCGTTGGGCATATTATCTTAAAAAAGACGGCGTAATATTGGTTAACAATCAAGAAATTATGCCCATGCCTGTAATAACAGGAGCTGCGGAGTATCCGGATTCAATCTTTACTAAGCTCGCTGAGCTTGGCAAAGATACTAAAGTTATAGAAGGTCTTGACTTGGCATGCGCAGCGGGCAATTCTAAGGCAGTAAACGTTGTCATGATAGGTGCGCTTTGCGCTCTTGTTGGCATTGACTTTAGCGTTGCACTAGAAGCTGTAAGAAGGTGCGTCCCACAAAAGCTTTTAGCAATAAACGAAAAGGCATTAGAACTAGGATATTACAACAAATAGAGGAAAATATGTCATACGTTTTTAATAAAGAAATAGAATTCATGCCAAGAGAAGAAAAGAAAATTCTTCAAGGCAAAAGACTTAGAGAAGTTGTAGAAAGAGTTTACAATAACGTGCCTACTTATAGGGCAAAAATGGATGAAATCGGGATAAAACCAGAAGACATCAACTCAATAGAAGATATTGTAAAACTTCCTTTTACTACTAAGGTTGATTTGAGAGCAAACTATCCTTTTGGGATGTTCGCTTCTCCTATGGAAGACATAGTAAGACTACATGCATCAAGTGGTACGACCGGAAAACTTACTGTTGTTGGATTTACTAAAAGAGATATAGAAGATTGGTCCGACGCGTGCGCAAGAGGTTTTGCATCTTGTGGCGTTACTAAAAATAGCATCATACACGTTGCCTACGGATACGGCTTGTTTACCGGTGGTTTAGGAGCTCATTACGGCGGAGAGTATATGGGAGCAACGGTAGTTCCTGCATCTTCCGGTAATACCAATCGACAAATTATGCTTATGAAAGATTTTAAAGCAGATACGCTTTGTTGTACTCCTTCGTACGCGGTATATCTTGCAGATGAACTCCGCAAAATGGGGCTTACTCCAGATGATTTGAGCCTGAAACAAGGTTTCTTTGGCGCAGAACCTTGGACGGAAGAAATGAGAAAGAAGATAGAAGAAGGACTAGGCGTTAAGGCATATGATATATACGGCCTTTCCGAAATAACCGGCCCGGGCGTTGCGACTGAATGTGAATATCAATGTGGCCCGCACGTTCAAGACGATTTGTTCTATCCCGAAATCATCAATCCTGTTACCTTGGAGCCTGTTAAAGAAGGAGAAGAAGGCGAACTAGTATTTACAACGTTGAATAAGCAAGGAATACCGCTTATTCGTTATCGTACTCGTGACCTTTGTTCACTTATTTACGAGCCTTGTAAGTGCGGAAGAACCAGCTTAAGACTGGCTCGAATAACGGGAAGAAGCGATGATATGCTCATTATTCGTGGCGTTAACGTATTCCCTTCGCAAATTGAATCCGTACTTATTAAAGATAATAGAATAAGTCCTTACTATCACATTACGATTGATAGAATTAACAATCTTGACATCATGCAAATCGACGTTGAATTAGATAGAGCCGTTGCCTTTGATGAAGTGCAAGAAATTGAACAATTAAAGAAAAAATTGACTGCAGACATTGCATCCGCTATTGGTGTTTCCGCTAAGGTAAACCTAGTTTCCGCAGGTAGCATAAAGAGAAGTGAAGGCAAGGCAGTCTACGTAACTGATAATAGAAAAATCTAGGAGGTATAAATCATGCTAGTTAACCAAATTGCAGTATTTTTGGAAAATAGAAGCGGTAGAGTCGCAGAGTTTTCAAGAGTGTTAAAAGAAGCAAACATCAATATACAAGTAATGTCCATAGCAGATACTATGGAATATGGTATTTTGAGAGCGGTAACCAACGATAATCAAAAGGCCATAGAAGTCTTGCGCGCAAACGGATTTAATACCGCAGCAACCGACCTAGTAGGCTTTAAGGTACAAGATACCCCCGGTGAGATGTGCAAAGTGCTCGAAGTTCTAGAATCTCACAACATCAACATTGCATAT
>JAZRAN010000230.1:0-3083 GCA_045634605.1 Candidatus Stercoripulliclostridium sp.
CCTAAATCGGCTTCGCGCGCTGCAGGTATCTTTTCCGGAATAGGACGCTTAAAGCGAGTGTACCAAAAGTTAGTGGAATCTCTATAACCATAATCTACGGGAACGGGTGGGAATTCGCTTGCTTTTACGCCGTTAATTATAGAATTATACCATCTTTCTTTCATCAAAATCTTATCGATTTTGAGTATAAAGTGGCAACCGAATTTAGAAGTAATGCCGTTAAAGTTTCTATACGGGGGCTCTACTCCTTCCAGTTGACCAATTCTTGCCTTGTCTTCGTAAGCGTCTTCCAAACTATCATCCCAAGTGCATTCGAATACTTGGAAAGCTTCTTTTACTACTTGGGGACGAGCGCCGGATTCGGTTTCCGCTATGCCGTCTTCCAAAGTAAACAAGCATTTTTCCATTTTTTCTTTGCTCGTTTCTCCGGGGAAACCAAGTCTTACGGTTTCTTTGAAGTATGAGCGCTTATCGGTTATAAAATTGATAGCGCATTTGCCTGTACGCAAAATGTTTTGCGCCGTATTAGAACTGTTACGGCATTCAAGTATCATTGCATAGTAGTCTTTTCCTGCAATATAGTAGGGAAAAACAAGTGAATATGAGCCAAGAGAAGTACTTCCGTCTTCTGCAAGCGTGCTCATAAGTACCGTAGGCATAGGATAAAAAGCCGACGTTTGATAAAAATTGTCGACTATTCTCAAGTCTTTGAAACTGCTCATAATTTTCTCTCCTTTTTATAAAAAAATCGCTATTTTTAGCGATTTTTAATGAATTCAGGCATAAAGCCATACGTTATTTCGTTTTCCTTTTCCCACTCTCTTACCATATTCATATCGGTAGGAATAAGGTCTTTTATGGAAGTTCCGTTTATAGCGTCATCGTCTTCCCCTAGTAACTCGACTTCTATAATTCTACTTCCGTTTTTGATAGCGTCTTTAACAAGATTATGTCCGCCTACAACGTATATGCTTTCATCATATTTTACGACTTTTACGTTTTCTCCGCCAATTTCTATTCCCGTAGGGTATACGTTAGTGGGAGCTAAAAACATAGCTTTCTTTCCGGTTGCAAAATATTCTTCTGCTTTTTGGAGAATAATCTTGACTTCTTCACGAATACTCGTCAAAGACGTGTCTAAGATAAGGTCGTAGTTGGAGTATTGTAGCATCTTCGCTTTATAAATGGCTTCATATCTTTCGCCTTCTACCTTACGTCTAGCTATAAGTCCTTGCATTGCATCTTCCTTTGATGCGTAACACTCGGCTTTATCTACACGATTACAAAATACGCGAGTTGCAGCGATATCGGGGGAAACCAAAAGATGAACCTTGAACGTATCCTTTACAAAATGCCATGCCATGCGAGAGTCGAAAACAACCTTATTCCCACGTTCTTGTTCTGCATATTCAACAAGCTTGCCGTCGATAATCGCATCGTATTTGCGGTCGGTATTGCAAAGTTTATTTAGTTCAAGCGTGCTAATGCCAAGTTCCGCTGCGTATGCGCGTTGAATTTTTCCGGTGTGGAAAACGTCAAAACCATGTTCTTCTTTTAAGATTTTACAAATCTCGCTCTTGCCACTTCCTAGTTGTCCGTTGATGGTTATAAACATATCTTTCCTTTATAGAAATTTGTGTGCCAAATGGCACACAAATCGTCTAGTTAATCATTATTCGTTGTCGGTGTTTGCGGTTTCGGTAGTTTCTACAGTGTTTTCTTCTGCGGGAGCAGTTTCTTCACTTTCAGCTACGTTTTCTCCTACGAGTTTGGTTTCATCAAGGTCTTCGTGGGGAATAATTGCGCAAGAAACAATCTTGCCTTCGCCCTTGAGTCTCATAACTCTTACACCCTTGGTCGCACGACCTATCTTGGAGATTTCATCAACTCTAATTCTAATCATAATTCCCGTGTCGGCTATGATAATCATATCATTTTCTTCTTCGGGGTTGACTATCTTCATATTGACAACGTTACCGGTATTTTCATCAAAGTTACCCGCTTTAATACCCTTACCTGCTCTACCTTGCAAGCGATATTCTTCAAGAGCGGTTCTCTTTCCAAAGCCCTTTTCGGTAATGGTAACAACTTCTGCGTTTTCGTTGTGGATGACTTCCATATCAACTACGACTTCGCCTTCGTCTAGGGAAATACTCTTAACACCCATTGAGCCACGGCCGGTCTTTCTTACGTCGTTTTCGCTAAAACGGATACACTTGCCGGAAGTGCAAGCCATTAGGATTTCGTTTTCTCCGTTAGTAATGTCTGCGCTTAGCATTTCGTCGCCGTCGGTTAGAGTGATAGCAATCTTGCCGTTTACGCGGATTTTTTCAAACTCGGAAAGGGAGCATTTTTTAATTAGACCTTGCTTGGTAGCCATTACTACGTAGCCTTCCGAATAGTCGTGTACGGGTAGGAACGCAGTAATCTTTTCATCCGCAGAAAGCGGTAATAGGTTAACCATAGCGCGTCCTTTGGTAGCCCTTTGCGCTTCCGGGACTTCATACGCCTTTAGGCAATATACTCTTCCCGTATTGCTAAAGAACAACAAATCGTCGTGGGAGTGCGTTACGAACATCTTGGTTACAAAGTCTTCTTCCTTTGCCTTGTGAGCAGTAATGCCTACGCCACCGCGGTTTTGCGCTTTGTATTCCTTGACGCCAAGACGCTTGATGTAACCCATACGAGTAGTGGTGATAACAACGTCTTCCTTGGGAATAAGGTCGCCGATGTTGATTTCGCCAAGGTCGTAACTTAGCTCACTTCTTCTGGGGTCACCGTACTTATCTTTGATTTCGGTTAATTCTTCTTTGATGATTTCTCTAACTCTTTCGGGACGAGCAAGGATATCGTTATAGTCCGCGATAGCAAGTTCGATTTCATTTAATTCTTCGTTAATCTTTTCTACTTCGAGAGCGTTCAAACGAGCAAGTTTCATATCGAGAATTGCGTTCGCTTGCTTTTCGGAAAGTAGGAAGTTTTCCATTAGCTTGGTTCTTGCTTCGGGAGTATCTTTAGACTTGCGGATGATGTTAATAACTTCAACAATATTAGCAAGAGCGATTACTAGACCACGCAATAGA
>JAZRAN010000231.1:0-1663 GCA_045634605.1 Candidatus Stercoripulliclostridium sp.
TGCCCGCAAACACTGCCGGCTCCGCCGTATATATAGTGGCTCTTGCTCTCGTTCAAGCAGGTGGCGCTATGCTTAATCTGCTCGTATGGGCAATGGTTAACGATTGTATAGCTTATCAAGAAGTTAAGACGGGCTCTCGTGAAGAAGGTAGCGTATACGCAATGTATAGCTTATTCCGTAAGATATCACAGGGCGTTGCTCTTTCTCTTCCCTTATTATGTATGGAAGCCGTAGGATATAATCCCCAAGCAAATCCCATATCGGCTCAAGCGCCCGGAGTTTCCGCAAGTATGGTTAAGGTGGCGGCGGGACTTATGCTCGCAGGCGCAGTTATAATGTTAATATCCTTCTTCCTTGTTTATAATCTTGGTAAAAAGGAAATCAAGGAAATAGCGGAAACGCTAGGCAAAAAGACGGAAGACCTAGACACCGCGTCTATAATTAGCGCAACCCAACAAGAAGATTAGGAGTAAGGTATGGAAATGGTCCTTTTGACTGCGCTTGGCGTTGGTGGAGCCACCGTCATAGGCGCGGGGATAGGGTTTTTATTCAAAAATCTATCGCATAAATTTTCCGATATAATACTTGCTTTCGCAGCAGGCGTTATGCTTTCCGCTGCAATTATGGGACTTATAATTCCGTCGTTAGAGTTTGGCGGAGAGTTCAAGCTCCTTATAACCATAGGCGGTATATTTGCAGGCGCCGTAGTCCTAAATCTAATAGATAAACTCGTACCGCACCTACATAAAATGGTCGAGCCGGAAATAGAAGAGCATAAAAAGACGAGCCTTAACAAAGTATTGCTTTTCGTTATGGCAATAGCCATACACAACCTTCCCGAAGGTATCGCGGCCGGCGTGGGTTTTGGCTCCGGCAACGTCAATCAAGCGTTAGTGATAGCAGGGGGAATTGCGCTCCAGAACATCCCCGAAGGAATGGTCATTATAGCGCCTATGTTGAGCGCAGGGGTAAGCAAGGGAAAGACCTTCGTCATAGCCCTTCTCACAGGGCTTGTGGAAGTCGTAGGCACGCTAATAGGTTATTTTGCGGTAAGCATATCAACTGCGATACTTCCTTTCGCTCTTGCCTTTGCAGGCGGTACGATGCTCTACGTGGTTAGCGATGAAATGATACCCGAAACGCACGCGCACGGCGTAGAGCGTGGCGCAACGTATGCATTACTTTTTGGCTTTTGCTTAATGCTTATTATGGACGTTTTGCTTGGATAAAAAAGTAAAAAATAAAGGCTCGCTATTGCGAGCCTTTTTCTTTGTTTAATTGATTATTCTGCAGTGTAATTGTCAAAGTAACCTTGGATGAATACGATAGGCGTACCCTTGTCACCGGAGCCTGAAGTTAGGTCACAAAGAGAGCCGATAAGGTCAGTAATCTGACGCGGAGTTGTTCCCTGTGATGCCATATTACCAACAAGGTTTCCGTCCTTTTCTTTAATGCTCTTACTTATAGCGTCCTTTAAAGCCTCGCCGGACAAATCCTTAAAGTCATTGTCTGCAAGATACTTAAGCTTAAGTTCATTTGGAGTTCCGATAAGACCGTCTGTAAATGCCGGAGAAACAACCGGATCGGCAAGTTCCCAGATCTTTCCTACAGGATCCTTGAATGCACCGTCGCCGTATACCATGACTTCCACAGTCTTGCCGCT
>JAZRAN010000232.1:0-10979 GCA_045634605.1 Candidatus Stercoripulliclostridium sp.
TTTCTAACGAATATCTTGCTTATTCCGTTGAACGCGCCGGGAGCGACGATGATACTATCGGGGGTTTCCGCAACTATTATGAGTCTATTTACGCTACTTCCTTCAAAGGCGCTAGCGGTAATTTCTTTTACGCTGTCGGGCAACGTATACTCGGTATCTGCGCCCTTATAGAAGAGCATCTTGCCGTTTTCTACGTATGCGCCGTTCGGTAAATTATTATACCACTTAGTTCCCTTGAACGCATCTTGACCTACGTATTCTATTTCTTCGGGGAAGGTTACGCTTTCTAGGTTTACGCATCCGTTAAATGCGTTTGCGGGGATGCTGTTTAGGTATGAGCCCGTTCCGAAACTCAAAGACGTAATGGTAGTGTTACCTTGGAATACGTTGGGTGAAATCGCTAGGATACTATTGCCATCAACACCGGAAGGAATTACTACGTTAGTAGAATCGCCGATATATGCGAGCAAGGTATTACCCACTACTATGAAGTCGCTATCAAGATTTTCCTTCCACGGAGTGCCGTTGAATGCGTTCATATCGAGCTCAACAAGAGTGGTGCGGAAGGTTACTTCGGTAAGTTGAGTACATCCCACGAAGGTTTCGCCTGTAATAGACTTGACGCCGGAGCCACTAGCAAAGCTCAAAGAAGTGATATTTTCGTTGCCCTTGAATACGTAATCGTAAATATAGGTTACTTTGGACGGAATTTCTATTGCGGTAGCCGTACCTTCATATCCAATAAGTTTACCATTGATTACAACGTAGCCGTTGTTTGAAGTCTTGGTAGATTCGTATCTATACCAAGAAGTATTCATAAAGGCATCTTTACCGATTTCTAGGTTTGCAGTACTCGGTATGCTTACGTTGTGGAGTGAAGTACAATCCTTGAATGCTTCTTCCGGTATCGTCAATACTGCGCTACTTGCAAATTGTAGCGTAATAATATTCTTATTGCCCTTGAATACGTCCTTAGCAAAGCTCTTTACGGTATTGGGGATGCTTACTACGGAGCTTTCGCCTACGTAAGCAAGAAGTTTACCGCCGGGAGATACTATCAAGCTATCTGCGCTAGACGCCATCCATCTAGTGTTATAGAACGCGCGCGCGCCTATCTTATCGATATTGTCGCTAAATTGGATGGTTTCCAGATTTACTGCATTGCGGAATGCGTTTTCTTCTATCGTTAGCGTTCCGATTACTTTAGTGAAGTCCACACCGGTAATATTCTTATTTCCGGTAAATACGCCTTCGGGGATATAGGTTACGTCTTCGGGAATTACGATATTTCCGCCTGCGCCCTTATAATCTGCAAGATATCCGTTAATGATGATGCAGTTGTCGGAGACGTGAACGTCTTCGTAATGAGTGCCGTCAAACGCGCCTTGTCCTACTGCTACGACGTTTTCTATACCGACGATAGATTCTAGCGAAGTACCTACGAACGCGCCGTCTGCGATGGAGATTTCGCCACTAAACTCAATAGTTCTTATGCTTGCGTTTCCGCTAAATACGTCACTATTAACGTATCTTACTCCACTAGGTATGGTAACGGTGCTTTCCGAGCCCTTATAAGCAACGAGAGCAACGTCGTTTACGATGAGCATACCGCTTGCGTTTTGTAGATATGCGGTGCCGTCAAACGCCCCTTCGCCGATATAAGTAGTTGCGCTACTGAAGATTACGTTTTGGAGAGTAGCAAGTCCCTTGAAGGTGCCGTCCAAAATTTCTTCTACGTTTGCGCCACTCATATCGATAGAATTAATATTCATACCTTCAAATACTCCCCTTTCGATTAAGGTTACGTCTTCGGGTATAACAACGTTTGATGCGGTGCCGTTATATTTAATAAGGATACCATTCTTGATTACGAATTCATCCTTGAGTGATGCTAGCCACGGAGTACCAACGAAGGCGTTTTCGCCTACGTACGCGATATCCTTTGATAAGATATATACGTCTTTGAGCGCGGTACATCCTTCAAATGCGCCGTCGGGAATTTCCACCAACTTGCCGTTTTCTTCAAATCTTATGGAAACTAGGCTGGTTACGCCACGGAAAGCGCTAGGTACGATTTCGGTAATCGTAGCGGGTAACGTAAAGTTTGCTTGAGCGCCAACGTATAGTACGGCGCGCTTTACTCCAAAGTATGCGTTTTCGTAGTAAAGTATGGGGTTAGTGCTTTGTGAAGTTTGATTTAGCCATGCAGTACCTTCTACCGCGCTTCTATCAACTTTCGTGATATATTCGTTTATGACGATTTCACTTAGGTTTACACAATCACGGAATAGGTTTGCTTCAATAGCGGTCATCAAGCAATTTTCATCAAAGGTTACGCTCGTGATGGTTTCGTTGCCACGGAATACGTACGGATAAATCTTAGTGGTTTCACTTGGAATAGTGATTGCTCCGCCTTCTCCCTTGTATCCTATCATTACGCCGTCTACCATTACGAAGTCGCCGTCGTAATTCTTTAGCCATGCGGTGTTTTCAAACGCGCCTTCGCCAAATTCTTTAATACTCTCGTTAAACTCTACGTTTTCTAGGTTTACGCAATCACGGAATGCGCCGGCAGGTATCTTAGTTACGGTAGAATATGCGCCGAAGATGACGTTTTCTACGTTTTCATTACCACGGAAAGCGTCTGCGGTAATACCGCTTACGTTTTCTACGGAAGAGTAACCGATTCTTATGGTCGCTTCGTTACCTATATACTTAATAACTACTCTGCTTTCACCTGCATAGTTGAATCCTTGTCTGTTGAGTGAGTCAAACCACTTGGTACCCCTAAATGCGTTTTCACCGATTTCGGTTACGGTTGCGGGTATGTTGGTAACGGAGTCTACGTTTACCCAATTTTCTGCATATCCGGCGGTTATCGACTTAATACCCGCAAGGAAACTGAGTTTAGTGATATTGGGCAAAGGTTCCGCGCTACCGATTAGACCTGCTAGCGTTACTTGACCATTGGTACGCAAAGATACCATCCATTCTTTAGACAAGATGGAATATAGTTCTTTTTGCGGTATGTATGCGCCGTTGTTAATTTGTAGAGCAGTTGCTCTTACTTCTTCTTGCGTTGAGTAGGTTTCTCCACCGATAGTAAAGGGTTCAATCGGCATTAGAGCATCTTCTACAACGGAAATTATGGTTGAATTCAAGGTATAGGTTGCGCCGGTCGTAACTCTTTGATATAGAACACCGCCTATTACAACGTCTTCACCCTTCCTTAGAGCCTTGCCTAACCACAAGGTATTGTAGAACGCATTCTTGCCAATAGATACTACGCCGGAAGGTACGTTTACGGTTTCCAAAGCGGTTGCGCCGTTAAATGCGTCTTCGCAAATTATGGAAAGGAGTGAGTCTTCTTTGTGCGTTATACCCTTTAGGAAGGTTACGTCCTTGAATGCGCCGGACGCTATCTTCTTTACCTTGGAAGGAATTTGTAGTATGCCGTTTGCATCAAGGTTGCTTTCATCGCCTACGAACTTAACAAGAGTTGCTTCTTGGTCGTTGTCCGCGCTTACTATTAGCATACCGTCGGTTACTACGAATCCGGTATCTTCAAACGCACTTGCAGCAACGTTTCTCATGCTCGTGGGAAGAGCAATGCTTATTAGTTGAGAGCAACCGGCAAACGCGTAATCAAGTATGGTGTGAGCGTTGGAGCCGAGCTCGAATCTAATTTGTCTGGTATGTAGAGCGGAACTCCATTCACTGCCGTTATAGGTACTGAATGCGCCGGTGTTAACTATCAATACTTCGTTGGGTATGACTACTTGCGTTGCGCTACCCTTATATCTATATAATAATGAGCCACCGAGCACTACGAAGTCGTTACCATATACGCTAGACTTATAATTTTTGTACCATGCGGTATCTTCAAGAGCGTTGACGCCTACTTTCTTTATGCTTACGGGGAAGGTTACGCTAGAAATATCGCTCCATCCCTTTAGCAATTCGTCTACGGTTTCGGTTACGCCGTCAATAATCTTAACTCCCGCTAGGCTCTCGATACCACCGGTCTTTCCTAGTAGCGCGCTTAGCGTTACGTTACCATCGTAAGCAACGTTTAGTACGTTATGAGTATCGATAACTGCAACGAGTTGATTTGCAGTGATTGCGCGGAGAGCAAATCCTTCTTTAACTCCGCCTATCGTCAAGGTGGTTAAATCTCCAAGGTTTCTTAGCGAGAAGTCTTTGCCTAAATCATCTTGCGTTAAAGCGGTTGCGATATCTATTACAACGTCCTTGGTTGAGCGCATAAATACGTTGCGACCGAGCTTGGATACGTTGTAGGTTGAGCCGGTAGCCTTTTCAACTATGGATTTGGGAGCAATTGCCGTGCTGTTTTCTTCTATTTCGGTTACCAAACCATCGGTATACGTGACCTTATACTTACGCGCAAGCAATAATTCGCCACTTGCGGTATTTATGATATATTCTTCGTATTGCCCGCTTGAAATTTGATTCTTTATGAACTTAATTCCTGCGTTGCTATATACGGGAAGAGTTTGCCAATTGCCTAGTCCGTAAGAAGCGCTTTCGCTACCTGCGGGAACGAAAATTTGTACGCCGTTAGCGCCTATTACTTCCGCATCAAAAGTGTCGCCTGCAATTTGCGGAGCGGTTGCGCCGTTAAAGAATAACTTGGTTAGGCTGGTTGCTTCTGCAAATGCCCTTGCGCCTATGCTCTTTACGCTTGCCGGCATAGTGATAATTTCTACGAAGGTATCGTTCTCAAACAAACTGCCGTTTACGTATTCTACGCCTTCCGGGATAGAAAGAACGCTATTAACTCCCTTGTAGTCAACCAAGTTGCTACCTAGGACGATAATATATTCGCCGTCGTAATTCTTCATCCATTGAGTATTACGGAATGCCTTAGAGCCTACGTTTTCAATCTTATACGAGCCTGCGCCGTTTATAGTATCTTCAAGTTTTACAACGCTGGGATTCTTGTATTCGCCGTTTTCATACTCGTATTCGGTTATCGTTACGTTTTCAACGTAAATATTATCTTCTAGGAAGAAGTCCGCTATGAGCGTTGCTCCGGGAAGAACGTTTACGGTCTTGATGTTTTCGGGAAGGATGCCGTTGATTAGGTCCTTGAACGCCTTGTTCGCAACGGTATTAAGTACGCTTACCTTTGCGTTTTGAGCAAATAAGCTAGTAAGAGCGTCTTTGCTTATTCTGTTTTCGTTGTAACTATTGCTTAGCGTTATATCGGTTAAGTTAGTTACTCCGCCAAAGGGCTTAGCGCCTATATTCTTAACGTAGATGGAATATTCTAGGCTTTCTAACGTTCTGGGTAGAGCGTAGTCCGCTATTTCGTATACGTCTATATTGTTGAGCTTTTCGCTAATAACTATCGACTTGGTGGTTTCTTCTCCTACTACGCCGAGAGCCTTAACTATTACTATGCCGTGTCCGCCGAGAGCGTCGCCGTATACCCATACGGATTTTTCGGAACCGCTTTCTTCTTCGAATATGGTTATATTTTGTAGGCTGACGTTATCGAATCCATACCACTTTGCAAGAGCGGAAGAACTATAAACTTTGAGCTCTTTGTGTACGTTACTAAATGCGTATTGACCGATATAGTCGGGTTCGCTTGCGCTAAACGCAACTATAGTTGCGAGTTTATTATCCCCTTCGAATGCGCTTGCGCCGATAGTTTCTACGCTTGCGGGCAAGGTAATGAATTCTAGGTTTACGCAGTTTGCAAATGCGTTTGCGCCTATTTCTACAAGAGCGGAGTTCGCAATATCGTCAAAGTAAACTTCTCTTAACTTTGCGTTACCGCTAAACGCGCCTGCGGTAATGCTCTTTACGGATGCGGGAATTGATACTACGCTTGCGCTTCCGTTGTAGTGATATAGTATGCCGTCGCCAACGATAATCATATCGCCGGAGTTTGCGTTTAGCCACTTAGTGCCGTTAAAGGCGTTTGCGCCGATAGTAGTAACGGTTTCGGGTATGCCGTATGAAGTTCCGCTATTTGTCAAAATTTCAAAGTTAGCAAGAGAAATAGCTCCGCTAAACGCTTCCGTACCAATGCTCTTTAACGAAGTATAAGTTCTATTATCAAATACGATTCTTTCTAATGCGGTACAATTTTGGAAAGCCATATTGCTTACGTTTTCCGTTCTTCCGCTTATGATTACTTCTTTGACGTATACGCAGTTAGCAAGGAAACCTTCGCTCATTACGTTGTTAGCGCCTGCAAGAGTCTTGACGGTAGTTAGCGCAGTCGGAGCGTTACCGCCAAACAGTTCGGAAATAGTTACGGTAGGAGATATGCTCAACGTATTAAGGCTTACTACGTTTGAATATGCGCCGTAAAGGTAATCGGGGTTGATTGCGTTAACGGAGCCTACCGTTATTGATAGGTTATATAATGCGTCGGTAGATGCAAAGGTGTTAGCCTTGATACCTACGCTTGCGTTAAACGATATAGAAGTAATTCTTCCGTCGAAAGCATAGTCGCCAATTGCGCTTACGCTTATGCTTGCATTTGCAACAACTACGGATTCGGGAACGGTTACTTCGGTTTGAGCGCCTAGATATTGAACAAGTACGATTTCGCCGAATTCATCGGTAGCGTATGCCCACTCCAATTTGCCGTCAGTCTTAATTACGTTATTAAGGTTGTAAATCTTATCTCTTAACGCCTTCCAATTTTCGTTCGCCGCATTGGAAGTATAGAGCGTTACGTTGGGAGTATAAATTCTGAACGCATTTTGTAGCGACGTGTAATTTTGGAATACGTTAGCGCCCAAATTGGCGGGAGTGTTTCTCTTAAAGATAGCATACCTTAGGCCCGTTGCGCCGGCAAACGCATTATCCCCTATTGCGATAACGCTTTCGGGAATTTCTATTTCGGTAAACGCGGTACAATTAAAGAACGCGCCACTTTCAATAGTCGTTACGGAGTTAGGTATAGTAATGGATGCCAAAGAAACGTTCTTTGCAAAAGCATTCTTACCAATAGTCGTAACCATTGGATATTCGCCAAAGTTTACACTAGCAAGCGAAGATGCTCCGTTAAACGCGTTATCGGGAATTATAGCGACGCTTTCGGGAATAGAAATGCTTTGTAGCGCAGTCATATTCATAAATGCGCCGGGTCCTATATTGACGATAGTGCCGGGTAGGTCTAGCGCTCTAATGGTAGAGTTACCCGCAAATGCTTCCGCGCCTATGGAATCGACGGGCAAACCGGGATTGCCGTAGAAGTTTGCTACGACAACTTCGCTACCGGTGTAATTTTTCGCATCCGTTAGAGTATAAGCGGTTCCGGCATCGTTCAAAGTATAAACCACGCTAGCGTCATCTGTATACGCTCTCTTCGCTTCCCATCTTGCATAAAGAATCATATCGGAAGTTACTTGCGTTCCGAACGTATATTTGTTCTTGAATTCAGGCTCGGTGTACCAACCGATGAATACGTATCCGTCTTTTTCTAGAACGTCGGCGGGAGCTACGCTATATCTGCCGTGTTCATAACTCTTCGCATCAATAAGAGTGTCGGTATTGGTTACGTAACTTATTTCATAAACGGACGTTGTATGGTTAGAGTAAAGAACGCTATCCGCAACTAAAACGTAGAAGAAACTTCCGTTAAATGAAATCGACTTATATTGGCTAAGAACGGAGCCTTTCGCTACCCAACCGCCTTCGGTTGCGCTAAACTCGATAATCCTATTGTCATCCCAGTTGGACGCAATCATACCTGCGATAATTTGGGGTTTTTCTTTTGAATAGTAGAACTTATCTCCCTTGATTATGATGGAAACACTTTCTCCGCTAATCGAATATTCGCCATCGTTACCATATTCGCTATCAAGTACCCAAACGTTAGCGTCGTCATCATATCTTACGTTTAGAGAGCCTATGCTCCAGCCGGTAAAGTCTTTACCTGCTTTGCTCGGGTTAGGTACGGTAGTATCTACTTCTATTCCTTGACCGTGCGTCTTAGTTTGACTTTCCACGTACGCTCTGCCGTCATATTGTAGATATTTTTCATTGGTTTCTTTGTCTACGAAAGTTAGTGAATAGGTATTTACCACCCAATTCGGGCTAACTATCATATCGCTTAGAACGTTATTGATATCAAGAGAACTATCAACCGCGCTCCAAGACGCAAGTCTATGTCCTTCGTAAACGGGAAGGGTTTCGCTCGTGGGGAATACCGCTTGCTTGCCGTGTTCGACTTGCGTTACCGCATAGTCGATGCCATTATAACGCCAGGTTACGTTATAAAGTATGGGAGTCAATACCGCCATATAATCGGTATCGGTGGTGATAATTTGACTAAATAGTTTATCCCATCCCTTGAACTCTTTGCCGACAATTCTATCTGCGCCGGGAGTTAGAGTGGTTTCGGGATTTGATATAGTGTTTTCTACCGAACTATTATATTCAACTTGTACGCTATAGAACAAGTCGCCTACGCTCAAGTAGAAGTTGACGGTATAAGACTTGGTCGCATAGTATATTTCAAGCGACATATTGCCGGTAACGGGAGTATTAAAATCGTAAGGTACGTTGCTACCGGATGCGCACCAAGAGCCGGTCTTGCCTTCTATTTCGCTTATTGCGGGAAGTTGCGTTGCATCAATGAGATTGCCGTCTATAACCTTGATAGAATCTATAGCAACGTCGTTTTCATCATAAAGTTGTACCGTGTGGATTTTGAGCCACTTTGCATATAAAGTCAAAACAGGAGTTTGTTCTTCGCCTACGGTTTCAAAGCGTTTGCTTACGCTTGCCTTGTATTGTTCTTCGGTCAAACTAGAGTCTTGTATGGTCTTTGCAACAATCGTGTCTACGTTTAGGAAGTCGCCTACCAAATTCCAAGATTTTTGGAATGCGCCGTCGGTGTACCAGCCGTCAAAATGATATCCACTATAACTTAACTCTAACTTGCTTGATGCTTCGCTATTGTAGGTACCTACCAACGCATCGTACACTACTTGGATATTACTGGACGCATCTTGTCCTGCAATATTAGGAACGATTCTAACGACGTATACGTCCGCTTCAAATCTTGCGACTACTTCTACGTTGCCCCTAACCTTTAGGTATTCGCTTTCTACTTCGTCTTCAACTTCGCCCCAACTTACAAATTTGTAACCAAGTCTTTGGGGTATTACTGCAGGTCTAACTGCATCTGCGCCGTACTCAACGGTTTGCACGTCTATTATTTCACGATTGTAATTAAAGAAAGTTACTTGATATTCCTTGATTGTGAATACCGCTACTACTTCCTTGTCTTGCGTTACGTTAATTAGAGAGTCGTCTCTTAATGGCGATTCGCCGATGTACCACTCTGCGGTATGACCTTCTTTTTCCGGCAAAGGAAGTTTGTTTGCGTTTCCGCCTTCCCTAACTGCAACCTTGCCGTATTCCGCGCCGTCAACAATGAACGTAACGTAATAAAGTTTTATCCACTTCGCATAAAGTTTGGTTTCTTCCTTAACTCTATCCGTATCAAAGTTCCAAGCGTTACCATCGGTACATTCTCTGTTCTTGTACCATCCATCGAACTCATAACCTGCTCTTTCGGGTTGCTCGGGGCTATTAACGGGGTTATTGTAAACGATACCCGTCGTTTTTGTGAATTCGCTATTGTCCGAGCCGTCGTAGTTATTCATAAAGTGAACGTCATATTTGTTCGTTTCATAAACTGCGCCTACGTTTAGGTCGGAAACAACGTTATCAAACTTAATAGACCAACCGACAAAGTGTTTGGTACCGTCCGCGCTAAACGCAGGAACGTCTATGTTTGCGATTTCTTCTGCGTAAAGTTCCGCTAGGTTGGTTTCATATGGTACGTCTTTGAAAGTCTTTAACTCAATGGGAGTAATGCCGTCAACGTCCATATAGTAGAAAACGACCGTGAACGTTGCGCGGACGTAAATTGCATTAACTACTATGTTTTCGTGTACGTTGGTAAAAGCTTCGCGGTCCCACTTGCCGACCATTCCCTTGACGGGGGGAAGAGCGGGAATATCAATTAGGTTTTCCCCTTCCTTGACGTATTTTACGACGTCTTCTTCATCGTTATATTCGTCGCTATACTTAAACTTGATTTCGTAGAGTCTTGACCATTTTGCGTAAAGCGTTGTATCCGCTACGACTTTATCGATATTAAAGTTCCAAGCGTTATATAGGCTTTCTTCCTTGTACCAGCCGTCGAAGGCGTATCCTTCGCGAACGGGGTCGGTGGGAGCGGTTATAAATCCGTATTCAACCGCTGTTATGGGGTCTACTCTTTGACCTTCGCCGGTAGCAAAACTTACCGTGTACTTTTTGCCTGCGCTCGCTTGGTCTTTAACGCTAACGACTATGTTTGTCGCTACGCCTTTGTACTCTAGGATAACGTTAAGGTTTTCGACTGCTACGTCGGTTTTGAAGTTCATTATTTTGAGATGCTCTCTAACGTCCGTTGCGAATACGGAATAAACTTCCCCGTCCGTGCGAGTGACGACGAGTTCAATACCCGTTAAATCGAGTTCTTCACCTATGACGTATTCGGTCTTATAATCGCATCCGTCTTTGACTTGTACGGAAGCGATTCCCACAGACGTGCAGGAAACTAGTACGGTTAAAACTATAGCCGTAATCATAAGTAGTAGAATCGGAAGTTTGAGCCTGTTCTTCATTGTTGTAAACCTCGTTTTTGCTGATTCGCGAAGGGTGTTCGCACTCACCCGTTCGCGTGTGCATATATATAATATTATAAAGAGCGCCGTTTGGCAAGACCTTTTTTAAATATTTACTAAAATTACACGCGGGCGCTTGCATTTATAATAAAATTTTGATAATATACTATCATCCCGAAATTTTACCATTTTGGGGATTAGGTATATAGCGATGGATGAAGTAAGAAAAAATCAACTCATAAAGTTGCATAGAGATTGCTTTAACGACGGTGGTTACGCAGACTTCTTCTTTGAGCGCAGAGTAGATGA
>JAZRAN010000233.1:0-2697 GCA_045634605.1 Candidatus Stercoripulliclostridium sp.
TATCCTTTCTATACCGAGCCCAATAAAATCACTCACAACAAGGTAGAAGGCGACTACGACAAAGACATAAATGGTGACACCTATGCTGTTGGCAACAAGCAATACAATAGTATTGGAGTATATAGAACCAAGTTTAACGTAGCGGACCTTACTAAAAAGTATATCCTTTCTTTCCTAGGTGTTTCCAGTAATGCTGAAGTATATCTTAACGGAAACTACGTTGGATATTCCGAGTGTAGCCACAATACGCAAGAATATGCGGTTGATGCTTTCCTGCAAGAAGGCGAGAACGAACTTGTAGTAGTCGTTCATAAATGGTGCACGGGCTCATACCTTGAAGACCAAGATATGTTCCGTAATAACGGCATTTTCCGTGACGTTTTATTATTCATCAACGAGCCCACTTATATTTATGACTTTGAGTTTTTCGCTACAAAGCGTAACGATGCGTACGATGCAATACTTAACGTTCAAGTAGAAGACGGAGCAAACGCAAGCGTTACCGCAAGCATAACCGATAAGGGTAAGATAGTTGCCATGCGTTCCGTAATGATAACCGATAAGGCGGAAATTATGTTCGATAGCCTAAAAGTTACCGAGTGGAATGCGGAAGAGCCCAAACTTTACGACCTAACTATAACTTTGATGAAAGGCGGTAGAATTACCGAGTGCATCACTAAAAAGGTTGGATTTAAGAGTGTTCAAATAGATGGTAACGTATTCAAACTTAATGGCAAACCCATCAAAGTTCTTGGCGTAAATCATCACGATACCAATCCTAAGACCGGATATTATATGACGCCCGAAGATATGGAAAAGGACGTAAAACTTTGCAAAGAGTTTAACGTTAACGCAGTTCGTACGTCACATTATCCGCCCGACCCCACGTTTATCGAGCTTTGCGATTTGTACGGATTGTACGTTATAGATGAAGCGGACATAGAAACGCATGGACTTTCTCCCGCTAAGCAAGTTTCTAAGAAAGCAAAGTGGAAAAATAGATATTGGGATAGAGTAAAGGGCATGTATATGCGCGATAGAAACTCTTGCTCAATAATTATGTGGTCATTAGGTAACGAAGCCGGCGGTATCGTATGCCAAGATTATTGCTACAAGATGCTCAAACCTTTAACTTTATTACCCATTCATTATGAAGGCGCGGTAAGAACTATTCGCGGTGGTTACGACGTTTTAAGCATGATGTATCCGTCCGCTGAAAGTTGCCGTAGAATTTGCGAAGGCAAGAGAGCTAACGTAGGGGCTCATCCTTCGGCAAACGGTCAAGCAAAGGTAAAACCCTTCTTCCTATGTGAGTACGCGCATGCAATGGGCGTAGGTCCCGGTGGGTTAGAAGATTATATTGACGTATTCTACAAGTACGATAATATGCTTGGTGGTTGCATTTGGGAAATGGTTGACCATGCGATATTCCACGAAGGAAAGAAGTACGCTTATACATACGGCGGAGATCACGGCGAATACGTTCATGATGGTAATTTCTGTGTAGATGGACTTTTCTATCCCGACAGAACGCCTTCTACGAGCGCATACGCAATGAAGAATAGCTATCGTCCCATTAGGGCTAAAATAGCAGGCAACGGCATAATAGCTCTTACCAATCATAACGCATTCCGCAACGCAAGTTATCTTACCATAAAAGGCACCTTGCTTGTTGAAGGCAACGCAATATTTAACTTTGACGTTCCGTCAAACATCCCTGCAGGCGCAACCAAGACTTTTAATCTTAACTTCGAAGCTCTTGGCGGAGATATCCAAATCAACCTTGATTACTATGACGGCTCTCGTGTAGTTGCGTTTGAACAACTCCGAGTTAGTGAAACTCTTACCGAAATCAAGCGTATGGGTAGGGGAAGAAAGATAGGTGTTAATACTATTGGCTCTCTCGTAAAAATAGCGTTTGACGGTGGTTCAATTACGTTTGATGAAAAGACCGGCGCTCTTGTTGATTACAGAGTAGGCGACACTTCTATCCTTGCAGATAAACCTTTGAAACAAGGCTACTATGGTAGAATGTATCAAAACGTATATCGCGCTCCTACTGATAACGATATGTACGTCAAGAAGGCGTGGCATAAGGCGGACTACGACAAGTTGACCATCAAGAAGGAAGACTTCCATTATCAAGTGTTTAGCGATAAAGTAGAAGTAAGCGTAACGCTTGCAATGGTTAACGCTAAAGGTAGAAAGATATTCGGAATTAGAGACGTATATACCATACTTAATACAGGCATAGTTAGAGTAGAAAGTAGCTTGACCGCAAGCAAGAAAATTTTACCCATTTTGCCTAGAGTTGGTAAGATAATAGAAGTTAAACCCGAATTTAACGACGTAATTTACTATGGATGCGGACCTAGAGAAAACTATCCCGACTTCAAATCTCAATCAAGACTTGGAGTATACCGCACTACGGTAGAAAATCTAGAAGAAAAGTACGTTAAACCGCAAGAAAGCGGTAATCGTACTGACGTGCGTTACTGCGCATTGCGTAACGCAAAGGGCGAAGGAATAATGATTTTTGCGGACGTAAACGCTTTGAATTTTGGTGTAAAGCGTTACACTGACGTTGCTCTTGCTAAGTGGGGTCACCGCGAAGATATCGTTTATGATGACGTCAACTATTTAGCAATTGATGGTTATATGGGCGGAATAGGTAGCAATTCTTAAGTCGGATCGTAG